>JBEAMN010000124.1:0-6465 GCA_041165945.1 Actinomycetota bacterium | reverse complement strand
TAGTTACCTTGATTGCTAATGCAATCAATTGGGATGGGAGTGATGAGAGAGTAGATGAGGCATTCACAGATGCAAATTCGCGCCTTGACCAAATGCAGAGTGATTTATTAGGGGTATCGTCAACTGAACAAGGCTCACTCTCTTTCCTTGACCAGCGTGCTCAGCCAGATTATCTACGGGCAACAAGCTCTGCCGCATACTGCGAGGCTGTAGCAAAGATCAAAGAGGAGATTCTGGCAGGAGAGGCATTTCAAGTGGTGCTCTCGCAACGTTTTTCAACCTCCGTCAACGCAAGCGCACTCGATATTTATCGAATGCTTAGGCGCTACAACCCCAGTCCATATATGTACCTGCTCCGATTTGATGGAGGACTTGATGTCGTCGGTTCTAGTCCGGAAGCGCTCGTCAAGATTTCTGATCGCAAAGCTATGGTTCATCCGATTGCGGGCACTCGACCACGTGGAAAGGACAGCGCCGAAGATGATCGGTTGGCAGCTGAACTTTTGGGAGATATCAAGGAGCGCGCCGAGCATTTAATGCTTGTTGATCTAGGACGAAATGATCTAGGAAGAGTCTGCAAACCAGGAACGGTAGACGTTGTCGAGTTTATGAATATAGAGAGATATTCCCATGTGATGCATATCGTCTCTACTGTGACAGGTGCTTTGAATGATGATGTTTCAGTAGTTGATGCCCTCTGCGCAGTCTTTCCTGCAGGCACTCTCTCGGGAGCGCCTAAACCGCGCGCAATGGAAATTATCGAGGAGTTGGAGCCGACTCGGCGCGGGCTTTATGGAGGCATCGTTGGTTATATCGACTTCAGAGGAAATCTTGATTCAGCAATCGCAATTAGGACGGCGCTCATCAAAGATGGCATTGCATATGTACAGGCAGGAGCCGGAATCGTGGCCGATTCGATTCCTGAGAGCGAAGACCAAGAGTGTGTAAACAAGGCGGCGGCGGTACTCACCGCGATTGCTTCCGCTAACGCACTCGCAAAGGGGTGAGTATGCGCTCAGTGAAAGTCATTGTCGCCATCCTTCTCTCCACCTCTGGAATCATCATCGCAGCACAATCATTGAGCCAAGCCCTGCAGGTATGGGCGCTACTACTCTTAGCGCTCTCGCTTACCTCATTACTCCTGGCTTTGATTGCACCTCTTTTCATTAAACGGATGCGAGGCGGACGAAAGCGCTCTGGGCTGCCGAGTCGTTACGAGCGAGTGAAGGATCCTTGGCGCGCTCTCTCGGCCGGCGAGGACCCGACTGAGCGGTAGGCGTGGCAAAACTACGATAAAATTTAAGCGCTCCACATCGCTAGCACACGACTGGCACATCACTGGCACAACATAAGAGGGGAAGCCAATGTCCGTTAACAACCACGGAAAGACTCCTGCAGCATGGGCGACGACTTTCATCGTCATCATTGGTTCAATAGTGGCCGGAGTAGCGATTGCTGTAGCGAATATTCCATGGGCGATTGCAGGTTTTGCAATTGTCGCGCTCGGTGGCGTTGTGGGCCTTGTGATGAAAGCTGCTGGCCTTGGCCGCAAGCAGACCTCACATTAATAGCCGCTACGAAACCAAATGAGCGTTCTAGACGAGATCATCGTGGGAGTACAAGAGGATCTCGCCAATCGGAAAAGTCAACATCCTCTTCATCAGATACGTAGCCGCGCTCTAGAGTCAGCACCAGCTCTTGATGTGACAGAGTATTTCGCAGACGGAGCATTCGGTGTGATTGCTGAAGTTAAACGCTCTTCACCGAGTAAGGGTGCGCTTGCACAAATCTCCGATCCTGCAGCGCTTGCTAAAAGTTATGAACGTGGTGGGGCGTGTGCTATTAGCGTTTTGACGGAGGAGCGTCGCTTTAACGGCTCGCTTGCCGATCTCGCTGCTGTGCGAGGCGCTGTTTCAATCCCCGTGCTACGCAAAGAGTTTATTGTCGATGAGTATCAGATTTTCGAAGCACGAGCATATGGCGCAGACATCATTCTCTTAATTGTCGCTGCACTGAGCGATGAACAACTCGTTGAATTCTCCAATCTCACCCATTCACTCGGCATGCGAACGTTGATAGAAATCCACGATGAAAATGAGTTACTTCGTGTGATTCGCCTCTCAGCCCAAGGAGTACTAGCTTTGGATTTGCTGGGAATTAATGCGCGAAATCTTAAAACGCTCGATATTAACTCTGGAATATTTCCCCAGCTGGCTCCTCTAGTTGCTGCTGGGGTTCCTTTGATTGCTGAATCGGGAATCAGCAGCGCTAATGAGGTAGCGGCGCTGGCAGCGGTCGGGGCGGATGGCATCTTGGTAGGTGAGGCTCTTGTTAAAGATGGAGATCCAGCCGAAAGTATTCGAACATTCTTACATCGCGCGGAAGCGGCAAGAGTCCGTAGGCTTAGCCCATGACCGCAACGGTAGATACCGGCCTCTTTGGCCCATATGGTGGTCGCTATGTACCAGAGGCGCTTATCGCAGCGCTTGATGAATTAGCGCAGATGCACCAGGAGCTCAAAAACGACCAAATTTTTGCTGCCGAGTTAAGTCATCTTCATAAAACTTACTCAGGGCGTCCTAGCATCCTTACTGAAGCTCATCGCTTCGCCGATTACTGCGGTGGCGCGCAAATCTTGCTTAAGCGCGAGGATCTCAACCACACCGGTTCTCATAAGATCAACAATGTTCTTGGTCAAGCGCTTATGACAAAGCGGATGGGCAAGAGGCGGGTAATTGCCGAGACAGGTGCGGGTCAACATGGCGTGGCTTCTGCAACTGCAGCGGCGCTCCTTGGACTCGAGTGCGTTGTCTATATGGGAGAAGAGGACACAAAACGCCAAGCGCTCAATGTTGCGCGAATGCGATTACTTGGAGCAACTGTTGTACCTGTTACTGCAGGATCGAGAACGCTAAAAGATGCGATCAATGAAGCGATGCGCGATTGGGTCACTAATGTAGAGACGACCCATTACATATTGGGGACTGTCGCCGGTCCGCACCCATTCCCAGTCATGGTTCGAGATTTTCATCGCATCATTGGTGATGAAGCGCGAGCACAGGTGCTCGAGTTGACTGGCGCGCTACCTACTGCGGTTCTGGCCTGCGTCGGGGGCGGTTCCAACGCAATTGGAATCTTCTATCCATTTATCGATGACAAGAGCGTACGACTCATTGGATTAGAGGCCGGTGGTGATGGACTTGAAACCGGGCGCCATGCATCAGCGATTTCAGGTGGGCGACCAGGAGTTCTTCACGGCGCTCGCTCGTACATGTTGCAAGATGAAGATGGCCAGACCATTGAGTCACATTCGATCTCCGCAGGGCTGGATTACCCTGGCGTGGGTCCAGAACATGCCCACCTGTATGACATAGGTCGCGCTGAATATTGGCCCATCACCGATAAAGAGGCGATGGAAGCATTTTCATTACTCTGCAGAACTGAAGGAATCATTCCAGCGATTGAAACTGCGCACGCACTAGCAGGCGCTATCAAACTTGGGAAAGAGTTAGGTCCCAAGGCCACGCTACTAATTAATCTCAGCGGTCGTGGCGACAAAGATGTTCAGACTGCCGCAGAATATTTTGGAATGGTTTAAGGATGGCGACTTCGCTCGAACGAGTTCTCCATCAGGCAAAAAATGAGAACCGAGCAGCGCTCATCGGGTATATCCCAGCGGGTTTTCCGACAGTTGAGGGGTGCAAGAGGGCAATCGATATTCTCATTGACTCTGGATTCGATGCGGTAGAGATTGGGTACCCCTACAGCGATCCCGTGATGGATGGCCCGATTATTCAAGAGGCCGCCGACCAGGCGTTGCGAAATGGGGTTAAAGCTAAGGATGTTCTTGCAACGCTACATCACGCAACCGAGCGTGGTGCAGCGGCAGTGGTAATGACTTATTGGAATCCGATTGAGCAATTCGGTGTCGATGAGTTCGCTCAAGCGATCGCGCAAGCAGGAGGTTCTGGGGTCATCACCCCTGATCTCTCTTTTGAACAGGCCCAGCCATGGAATCAGAGCGCTGCACGCGCAGGCATCAACACCATATATGTAGTTGCCCCGAGTACAACCGAAGAACGTTTGCGAAAGGTTACGGGAATTACCTCGGGATTTATCTATGCGGCAAGCTTGATGGGCGTGACTGGAACTCGGACTTCGGTCTCTCATTCAGCGCAAGAGTTGGTCGCTCGCATTCGACAAGTCTCTGATCTCCCAGTAGCGGTTGGTTTAGGAGTCTCTACCCCGGATCAAGCGAGAGAGGTTGCTACCTACGCTGATGGCGTGATCATCGGCAGCGCGCTTATCAAAGAGTTACTTGGAAAAGATTTCGATAAAGGTTTGCTGGGTTTGAAAGAGCTTGCACTATCGCTGGCAGCAGCGACTAAATCGGCGAACCGGGAAGTTAGGGGTGTCCAATGAGCAGCGACGGACAGGTTGTTGAAAATTCACCGCGCGCTTCAAAAGGTGAAGAGCTCCTGAATTGGCTCGGCTTATTTGCGCGCCTGGCGCTAGGTGGAGTGGTCTTTGTTGCTGGAGCGATAAAGATTCCGACCCCTTACAAAGCAGCGGCAGCGATGCGCGCCTATGAACTACTGCCAAACTCACTCGCCTCATTCTTTGGATACATCTTGCCCTGGTTCGAGGTAGGGCTGGGTGCGCTCCTGATTCTCGGAGTTTTCACCAGACTCTCAGGATTGGTCGGCGCGCTACTTATGGTGCTCTTCATTGGGGCAATTGCCTCAGCCTGGGCACGTGGTTTGAGCATCGACTGTGGTTGCTTTGGTGGCGGGGGAGAGATCGACCCGAGCCAGACAAAGTACCTCCAAGAAATCATCAGAGATATTGGTTTGGCGATATGCGGTTTCTACCTCTATTACCGCCCCAGTTCTCGTTTTGCGCTAGATAATCGCGGGAAGTAGGCTTGAAAACATGGCATCGAAGAACCGTGGCCCGCAACGTGGCGGACGAAATAGTCAACCTGATCCCATCACTCGATGGATCGTCATCGGAATGGTCTCACTCGTAGTAGTAATCGGTGCAGTCTTCACTGTTGTGAGCAATAAGAGCGCATCGAATGTTGCGCTCCCTCCAGGAGCAAGCGCCGCCGATGGATACGGCATCGTGTTTAATGCCGATAAGTCGCCCACAATTAATATTTGGGAAGATTTCCAATGCCCAAGTTGTAAGCGTTTCGAAGATACAAATGGGGCCAAGATCGCTGAGGTCATTAACCAAGGGAAGGCAAAGGTAGTTTTCAATACTCTTTCTTTCCTAGGCCCTGAGTCGGTCGTTGCAGGAATGGGTGCTGGATGCGCCGCCGATCAAGGTAAGTTCCTCGAATATAAGAAGTTCCTCTATGACAACCAACAGCAAGAGGGTTCGGGTACTTGGGATAAGCCATACATCATCTCAATGGCGACGGCGATGGGACTTGATGAGACGAAATTCTCTGCCTGTCTCAACACCGATAAATACCGTAAGTGGTTGACTAATATGTCTGCCGCGGGTGGCGAGGCGAATATCAATGGAACTCCAACAGTGGTCATCGATGGCAATATCATCGAGAGCGATCAGCAAGGGATCAACTACTACACCCCAGAGGGCTTCAACGCACAATTAGTTAAGTACGGAATTAACTAAAAACTTGATGGAGTTGACGTCATTTCCTTCGCCTTCGATAAGTGCGTTGAATGTTGGACCTTTAACAATACATTTTTACGCGCTCTGCATCATTGCCGGAATCATTGTTGCCGTTTGGTGGGGTGAACGACGTTTCATCGCACTTGGTGGTGCACCGGGAGTTGTCACAGATATCGCATATTGGGCTGTGCCCTCTGGAATCGTGGGTGGTCGCCTCTATCACCTCGCCACCTCCTGGAATAGCGAGCGAACCTTTCTTGATGCCATCGCAATTTGGCGTGGCGGTTTGGGAATTTGGGGAGCAATCGGGCTAGGTGCAGGGGGCGCATATCTTCGCTATCGAATGCTTCGGCGAAAAGGTTCCCTTCACGGGGTAGAACTTCGGTCATTGCCATCGTTTGCAACGTTCATGGATGCTCTTGCTCCTGGAATAGTCATCGCTCAAGCAATTGGTCGCTGGGGCAATTGGTTCAACGTGGAATTATTTGGCAGACCGAGCTCCCTACCTTGGGCGCTACAAGTTCCCGCGAATAAAAGACCAAATGGTTTTGGCGATTTCGAAACTTTTCATCCTACATTCCTCTACGAATCACTCTGGTGCATCGTCGTCGCACTCCTATTAATCGGAGTAGCGCGGAAAGGGTTCTTGCGAAGCGGAGGTATCTTTCTCCTTTATGTGGCGAGCTATTCATTTGGTCGCTTGTGGATCGAGAACTTGCGAATCGATACTAGCGAGGAGATCTTTGGCCTTCGCTTTAATGTATGGGTAAGCCTCTGCGCCTTCATTTTCGCTGCACTCGCTACTTTTAGGCGTCTCAATCG
>JBEAMN010000123.1:0-26566 GCA_041165945.1 Actinomycetota bacterium | reverse complement strand
CTCGAAATCAGCGAAAGGATGATAATGAATAATCCCAATCCATCTCGACGATGTGCTGGATCTAATTCTTTAGCGCCCTTTAATAAGAAACGAATAGCGCCACCAATTGCAGAGGCAATTGCGAGCCAGATTTTCCCAATGGCGCCCCTCGATCCCTTGCCGCTTCGGGCAGGGGAATTCCCGGTTTTCTTTGCGCGCGCCATACCCAAGAGGGTAAATCCTCGATAAACAGCGGGCTGTGAGGCGCGCCGATTGGAAGTTGCTTCAGACCTCGATGACTACTGGGACGATCATTGGGCGACGTCGATGTTCGCCTCCGACCCATTTTCCGACAACGCGACGAACTGTTTGCGAGAGTTGATGTGAACCTGTCACTCCACTTGCTACAGCCTCAACAAGAGATTCGACGATTCGTTCGCGCACCTCATCGAAGAGTGATTCATCTTCAGCAAAACCGCGTGCATGTATATCTGGGCCAGCAACAATCTTCCCAGTTTGTGCCTCTATTACAACGACTACTGAGATGAAGCCCTCTTCACCAAGAATGCGCCGGTCTTTCAAAGATGCATCAGAGATATCGCCAATGCTCGAACCATCTACATAGACATAACCACACGGTACTGCTCCAACAATCGATGCCTTGTGATTGATTAAATCGACCACGACGCCGTCTTCAGCTAACAACACGTTCTCACTGCGCACGCCGGACGATTTCGCAATCGCTCCGTTGGCGCGCAGATGACGCCACTCGCCATGAATCGGAAGGACATGCTTTGGTTTGACGATGTTGTAGCAATAGAGAAGTTCACCTGCGGCAGCGTGACCAGAGACATGTACGAGCGCATTGGATTTATGAACCACTTTCGCGCCACGACGTGTGAGTTCGTTAATCACTCGATAGACCGCATTCTCATTTCCCGGAATAAGCGAAGAGGCGAGGATTACAGTATCACCGTAACCAACCTTTATATTGTGATCTCCATAGGCCATCCGCGAGAGCGCTGCTAGTGGTTCCCCTTGCGAACCGGTGCAGACCAACACGACATTATCGCCAAGACTATCGACATCCTTGCTCTCAACAATCAATGATGGTGGGACATGTAAATATCCCAACTCCTCGGCTACTCGCATGTTCCGAACCATAGATCGGCCGATGAATGCCACCTTTCGATTGTGATTCATCGCGGTATCGAGCACTTGTTGGATTCGGTGAATATGTGAGGCAAAGGAGGCAACAATTATTCGTCGGTTGGTTGATGCGAAAATCCGATCGAGCACTGGCATGATCTCAGCTTCGCTGGTAACAAAACCTGGTACATCAGCATTTGTAGAATCGACCATAAATAGGTCGACCCCTTCTTGACCCAAGCGCGCAAAGGTGCGCAAATCCGTTAACTTCCCATCCAGAGGCAACTGATCCATCTTGAAATCACCAGTGTGCAGGATGGTTCCCGCTTTAGTAGTGATCGCAATCGCCAGTGAATCTGGAATCGAGTGGTTCACGGCAACAAACTCACAATCAAACTCACCAATTCGCAACTTCTCTCCGGCCACTACTTCTTGCGTTAACGGAGTTATGCGGTGCTCCTTCAATTTCTCTGTTATAAAGGCGAGGGTGAGTTTGGAGCCGATGATTTTGATATCACCGCGCTCGCGCAGTAGGTAAGGGACCGCGCCAATGTGGTCTTCGTGTCCATGCGTGAGAATCACCGCTTCCACATCTGCCAAACGATGTCGAATGTAAGAGAAGTCCGGAAGGATGAGGTCGATTCCCGGTTGATTCTCTTCAGGGAAGAGAACGCCAACGTCAACAATCAATAGTTTTCCATTATGTTCAAAGACGGTCATATTTCGACCGATCTCTCCTAGGCCGCCTAGAGCGATAATTCGTAAGCCATCTTTGGGCAACTCAGGCGGCAGCGAATATTCAGGATGGGCGTGTGTCATTACGAATTTCTCTCTCTCATATGAGCTTTACGCGCCCATCAGTCAGATCGCGACGTAACTGCGCAATCTGTTCTGTGGTTGCATCAACAAGTGGAAGGCGAACCTGTCCACCCGGTAAGCCCATCAACGTCAAAGCAGCTTTGGTAAGGATCGCACCTTGCGTACGGAAGGTGCCGGTATAAACGGGAAGAAGTTCCTGATGAAGCTCAAGCGCTCGTTCGCTCTTGCCTGCAAACCATGCATCGATCATCTCTCGGAGTCGAGCGCCCACGGTGTGGCCGCAGACCGATACACATCCCACTGCGCCGACCGAGAGCAACGGAAGATTGAGGATGTCATCACCGGAATACACTGGAATCCCAGATCGCTTGATTACCCAGGAGGTTTCGGCAACATTTCCTTTTGCATCTTTGAGCGCAACAATTCGCGGATGCTCAAATAGGGAGACAATCGTGTCGCTCTCAATAGGAATTCCAGTACGGTGTGGAATGTCATACATCATCACCGGAAGATCTGTGGCATCAGCGATTGCTCTGAAGTGGGCGGCGATACCGCTTTGTGGTGGCTTGTTGTAATACGGAGTGACTACCAATAACCCATCTGCGCCAGCGCTTTGCGCTTGCTGACCTTGAATGACGCTATGCGAGGTTTCATTATTTCCCGCGCCGGCAATGACATGAATCTTCGGACCAACAACCTTTTTAACTACTTTGATAATCTCAACTTTTTCTTCATCACTTGTTGTGGGCGCTTCACCGGTGGTGCCATTGACCACGATGCCATCATGTCCAGTTGAGAGTAAATGAGCAGCAATCGCCTCAACCCCTGCCCAGTCAATCTCGAGCTCCTTATTAAAAGGAGTGACCATGGCGGTGATAAGCCGACCAAAGGGGGGTGCGATCTGCATAGTGGCAAGGCTACCGCGCTGACTACCTACGGAGCCACGCGCCCTGATTTTTCAAAGGCTGCATGGGTCAAGGGCATCAGGCGAGCAAAGTCTGCTTCCATCTTCTCGGCGACCATTTCAATCTCGCGCTGAGGGTAACTCGGGAAATGCGAGCCCTCGCGGGAGGTTCGAAGAGAGAGGAAATTCATCAACGCTCGAGCATTCATCGTGACATACATCGATGAGAAGAGACCGACAGGTAGAACCGCTCGTGCGACCTCACGCGCAACACCCGCATCTAGCATCTTTTTGTACTCCGCATAAGCAGCAAGGTACGCACTCTTCATCGATGCAACCGTTAATGCATGTTGCTCATCGCTTCCATCTACATATGTGTATGCCCCAGGTTTCCCTACTTGAACTAATGGACGATTTCGTGCCGGAATATAGAAAATCGGACGTAGCTCTCGGTAACGACCGCTCTCCTCGTTATACGAGGCGATTCGATGTCGCATAAATTCTCTAAAGACGAATATTGGCGCGGAGACGAAGAAGGTCATGGAGGTGTGCTCAAAGGGGGTGCCATGGCGCTCGCGCGCGAGGAAATTGATTAGCCCCGCCGAGCGCTCAGGATCTTTTCCAATCTCATCAAGCGAAGTCTCACCTGAGGTGGAAACCCGAGCGGCCCAGATGACATCAGCATCGCTCGCGCTAGATTTCACTAACTCAACGGTTACATCGTCGAGAAATACCGGTTCCATCTCTCGTTCTTCATTTGCCACGCGTCAGACCCTACCCTGAGATAGGGCAAGATACGCATATGTCCCGCGCGGTGATTCGTGACTCACTCAGTATCTCGATTGCTGTGGGCACCTACGGAGCAGCCTTCGGGGTAGCAAGCGTTGCTGCCGGATTATCGATTGCGCAAACCTGCGCGCTCTCACTTCTGCTCTTTAGCGGAGCATCGCAATTTGCAGTTGCTGGAGTTCTCGGTGCAGGTGGAAGCGCAATGAGCGCAATCGCCGCGAGCGCATTATTGGCGTTACGTAATGGTTTCTATGGCGCACGCATGGCCCCCCTTCTTCAGGTTCGTGGCTTCAAACGGCTACTTGCCTCACAAATCACGATTGATGAATCAACGGCGGTTGCTCTGGCTCATGAAGAAACGAGCGTGAGCGATGCACGTAAAGGATTTTGGTTAACTGGTGGCGGTATCTATCTCTTCTGGAATCTTGCTACTTTGCTCGGCGCGCTCGGCGCCAATTCACTCGGCGATCCAGCGCAGTGGGGACTTGATGCAACTATCCCCGCTGCCTTCCTAGGTTTACTCTGGCCACGACTAAAAAGCAGCATCTCTCGACTCGTTGCGCTCGCTGCAATTTGCCTTGCCCTATTGCTCACACCATTTCTCTCGCCTGGTTTACCAATTATCGCCTGTGTCCTCATTCCGATTATTGCTGGTTGGCGGGTGCGCACCTGATGTGGAGCGCTGTTATCGGAGCGAGTGCGTTGGCATTCGCTTTCAAATACATTGGCCAATCAATTCCTCAATCAGTGCTCACTAATCCGCGAATCGCCAAAATTGCAGACCTGATCCCTACCGCCCTCTTAGCAGGATTAGTGGCGGTGCAGACATTCGCTTCCAAGACTGAACTTGTCGTAGATCAGCGAATAGCAGGCGTTGTTGTAGCAGCAGTAGCGCTTTACCTACGAGCGAATTTTCTCGTGATGTTGATTGCTGCAACGCTTACTTCTGCGCTACTCCATCAGTTGTAAAAAATTATTTGACGAGACCCAACGACTGTAACTTCGCTTTTAGTGTCGCATCGCTTGGTTCAGTGAGATGGGTACCATCATCAAAAACAATCACTGGTATTGACTTCATACCGCCATTAATCTCAATAACTTTTTCAGCAGCACTCTCATCTGCATCAACATCGATGATTGTGTACTCCACATTCAATTCATTGAGTAATCGTTTAGATCGACGGCAATCGCCACACCAATCTGCGCTATACATCGTAATCATCTGCACTTACCTCCCACTTTCTCTCAGGCTCCGTCAAGGTCAAGGAAATTCTCCAGCCCAAAAGTTAATCCCGGAACGTTAACTACTTTAGAGATGCCTAAAAGCACTCCCGGCATGAAACTCTGACGGTCAAGTGAATCGTGGCGAATGGTCAGGGTCTCCCCTACTCCCCCGAAGATCACCTCTTGATGAGCAACGAATCCACGTGCGCGAACCGAATGAATCGGCACGCCACCAACATTGGCACCGCGCGCACCAGCAAGGCCCTCTTTCGTGGCATCTGGCATCGGCGCGCTGTTAGCTTCGCGTCGAGATTGCGCTATGAGTTCGGCGGTCCGTTTTGCAGTTCCGCTTGGCGCATCGACTTTATTCGGATGGTGCAATTCAACTATCTCGACTGACTCAAAGAGAGGAGCGGCCTTCTTTGCAAACTCCATCATCAAGATTGCGCCGAGCCCAAAGTTTGGAGCGATAAGCACTCCCACCGAAGGCTTCTTCGATAGTAGTGATCTGAGTGTTGCAATTCGAGAATCGTCAAAACCTGTTGTGCCCACTACCGCATGAATACCGTTGTTGATAACGAATTCTAAATTTCCCATCACAGCATCCGGAGTAGTGAAATCCACGACGACATCTGCCTTATTGGCAACGAGTGCATCGAGTGAATCTCCAAGATCAAGTGCAGCGACTACTTCCATTCCTACAGCGTTGTTGACTGCAGTGACAACTGTGCTTCCCATCTTGCCGCGCGCTCCGAGAACTCCCACTCTTGTTACTTCTGTCATTTCGCCACCGCCGCTGCGAACTGTGCGCTCTTCTTATAAGGACCAACGATTGCAAGGGTCGGCTGCGCGGTAAAAATTTCTGTCGCCAATTCACCAATTACCTTGTGATCGACATCTCTAACAGCGGAAAGGATCTCGTCCATACTCTTAATTTCACCATAAACCAACTCGCTCTTGCCGATTCGAACCATGCGCGAGCCGGTGTCCTCTTGTCCCAAGACTAGTGAGCCAGCAACCTGACCCTTTGCCCGCTCAAGCTCCTCGTTTGAGAGGCCAGAAGCAATAACATCACCGAGCACATCTCGGAATATCGTGGTGACCTCGTGGGCTTTCTCTGGGTTGCATCCGGCATAGAGCGAGAGGATTCCACCTCCTGCAAATTGTTGAATCGAGGCGTAAACCGAGTAGGCAAGACCCCGCTTTTCGCGAACCTCTTGAAACAGGCGCGAGGACATTCCCCCACCAAGAGCAGAGGTCAGCACAGAGAGCGCGAACCGTCGTTCATCATTCCGATCTAGGGATGGAAAACCGAGGAGAATATTTGCCTGTTCACTCTTTCGAAAGATCAACCCAATCTCACCCATTCCGCGCGCACGTACTTTTGCTGTTGGTCGGAGCGCTGCAGGTTTCGCGGTGGAGTCGAGGAAATCTCCAAGGAGCGCAGTAACGCGCTCTACGACTCGTTCGTGCTGGACATTTCCAGCAACCGCAATGACGAGATTCTCGGGAAGATACTTTTTCCTGTAATAAGAGTGAACCGATTTGCGGGACATATTCGTAATGGAATCAACGGTCCCTAAAATTGGACGACCAATTGGGCTATCTCCATAAAGCGTCTCGGCAAATAAATCATGTACTAAATCACTGGGATCATCATCACGCATCGCAATTTCTTCGAGGACTACGGTTCGCTCGGAATCGACATCCTCGCTTCGAATCACAGAATCACGAATCATGTCACAGATAACTTCAGCTGCGATTGAGAAATCGCTATCGATTACTCGAGCATAAAAACAGGTGTACTCCTTGCCCGTGAATGCATTCATCTCGCCGCCAACAGCATCGACTGCGGCTGAAATATCTAACGCGGATCGAGTATTGGTTCCCTTGAAGAGGAGATGTTCGAGGAAGTGTGAGGCGCCAGCAACGCTCGGGGACTCATCACGTGAACCAACATTGGCCCAAATGCCGAACGCGACGCTACGAACGGTGGATACCTCTTCCGTCACGATCCGAAGACCAGACGGAAGAGTTGTCCGCGAAAGCGTCATCTCGCTATTTACTCTGGCTTGTCAGCTAAGACAGGCTCTAGAGAGAGCTTGCCCTTCTCATCGATCTCACCGATGACGACCTCAATCTGGTCGCCCACCTTCATGACATCCTCGATGTTCTCGATGCGCTTGCCACCGTGCATCTTGCGAATCTGCGAAACATGGAGCAAGCCATCTTTACCTGGGTAGAGGGTGACGAAGGCTCCGAAGTTAGCGATCTTCACAACAGTTCCGTTGTATTTCTCGCCGACAGAGGGAACGTGTGGGTTAGCAATCGCCATCACGCGCGCCTTAGCTGCCTCAGCTGCAGCACCCTCGGTAGACCCGATATAGATGGTGCCGTCATCTTCGATCGAAATCTCAGCGCCAGTCTGGTCCTGAATCTCGTTGATGACTTTGCCCTTAGGTCCAATCACTGCACCAATCTGATCTGGATTGATCTTCACGGTAATGATTCGTGGAGCGAGCAAGCTCATCTCATCGGGGGTATCAATCGCGCTATTCATGATTCCAAGGATGGTCAATCGCGCTTCCTTTGCCTGCAGCAACGCACTAGCAAGAACAGATGCAGGAATGCCATCGAGTTTGGTATCCAGTTGCAATGCGGTGACAAATTCCTTTGTTCCTGCAACTTTGAAATCCATATCTCCAAAGGCATCTTCTGCGCCCAAGATATCGGTGATAGCGACATACTCGGTCTTGCCATCGACGTCATCTGAGATTAGACCCATTGCGATACCGGCAACTGGAGCCTTGAGTGGCACGCCAGCGTTGAGTAGCGCCAAAGTGGAGGCACAAACCGAGCCCATGGAGGTAGATCCATTGGAGCCGAATGCTTCAGAAACCTGGCGGATTGCATAAGGGAACTCTTCGCGAGTTGGAAGAACTGGCAGGAGTGCGCGCTCAGCGAGTGCACCATGGCCAATCTCGCGACGTTTTGGCGAACCTACGCGTCCAGTCTCTCCTGTTGAATAAGGAGGGAAGTTGTAATTATGCATGTAACGCTTCGTTGTCTCTGGATTGAGAGTGTCGAGCTGCTGTTCCATCTTGAGCATATTTAAAGTGGTGATTCCCATGATCTGGGTTTCGCCACGCTCAAAGAGGGCAGAACCATGGACCCGTGGCACAACTTCGACTTCAGCGGTGATCGGACGGATATCACGCGGACCGCGACCATCGATACGAACCTTCTCGCGAAGAACTCGCTCACGTACCAATTTCTTTTGGAGAGAGCGGAAAGCAGATTTCACTTCCTTCTCGCGTCCTTCGAATTCAGTAGCAAGCGCCTCAAGTAATCCACTTTCAATCTCATCGAGCTTTGCTTCACGATCAGCTTTGGAGACGATAGTCAGCGCCTTGGCTGTCGTGTCTTTTACCTTCGCAGCAACTGCCTCAGCAACGTCGCTCTGGTACTCGAGGAAGACCGGGAATTCTGCAGTTGGCTTCGCAGCAACTTTGGCAAGTTCGAGTTGAGCTTCGCAGAGCGTTTTAATGAATGGCTTTGCCGCATCAAGACCCGCACCGACAATCTCCTCGGTTGGCGCTTGAGCGCCACCCTTTATGAGATCAATGGTGTGTGTTGTTGCCTCAGCTTCGACCATCATGATGGCAACATCGTTGCCAGCAATCCGTCCAGCGACGACCATATCGAATACGGCACGCTCTAATTCCGAGTGGGTCGGGAATGCAACCCATTGGCCATCAATGAGAGCGATTCGCACGCCACCGATTGGGCCAGAGAATGGCAATCCTGCTAATTGAGTGGACATCGATGACGCGTTGATTGCTACTACGTCATATAGATGAGCTGGATTGAGCGAAAGAACGGTAACTACGATCTGAACTTCATTACGAAGTCCTTTGACGAATGATGGACGTAGTGGACGATCGATGAGACGGCAGGTAAGGATTGCATCCTCACTTGGTCGACCTTCGCGTCGGAAGAATGAACCAGGAATGCGCCCAACTGCATACATGCGCTCTTCAACATCAACCGTTAAGGGGAAGAAATCGAATTGATCCTTTGGATTCTTGGATGCTGTGGTTGCAGAGAGCAGCATTGTGTCCTCATCGAGAGTGACCACTGCTGAACCTGCTGCTTGTCGAGCAATGCGTCCAGTCTCGAATCGAATGATTCGCTTTCCGAACTTTCCATTGTCAATGACTGCTTCTGATGAATGTACTTGTGTGTCGTGACCCGACATGGGTCGTCTCCATATCTCGCGAGCGTTGGCTATCTGCGATGGAGATCATCGATCGAAGCTGTCGGCATAAATATCCGAGAGCCACTACCGAGGACCCCAACCTATAGAGCGTGAGTTCTCGCGCTTGTGTGTGTTTGTTATCGGCGCAGGCTGAGTCGATCAACAATCGAGCGATAGCGCTCGATATCAACCTTCTCCAGATACTGGAGTAAGCGGCGACGGCGTCCAACCAAAAGCAAAAGGCCACGGCGACCATGGTGGTCGTTGGCATTACTCTTCAAATGCTCTGTGAGGTCATTGATTCGTTGTGAGAGCATCGCAATCTGCGATTCAGGGCTGCCGGTATCCACGGCAGAGTTGCCGTAGGTGGAGATGATCTCCTTCTTCTTTGCCGGAGCTAACGCCATGTTCTCGTTCTCACTTTCGTCCTGATTGAGTGTCGTCTTCTTTTACTTACGCCAGATTGGGGGGCCCGTATCTCGGGCGCAATCCCTACCTGTCCGACTGCCTAGGCTACCAGCGGGCTCCCAATCAGCCCAATCCGCCAAACGGGCCCGCTACCCGCGAGATCAACTCCTTGGCCTGGGCGCAATCGGCTGCCATTTGAACCAGCAGCGGTTCGAGGGCGGGAAAGGCGATTGTGGGGCGAAGGAAGGAGAGAAATTCAATGGATGCCCGCTGGCCATACAAATCTAAATCATCGCGATCAAGGGCGTAAGCCTCTACTTGGCGAGGGCGCTCACCTGGGAAGGTGGGAGGGAAGGTGGGATTGGTGCCAATCGAAATAGCTGCTGGCAACCGATCACGCTCAACATAGAGATAGCCAGCATAAATTCCATCAGGTGGTATCGCCATTCCCGTCAACTGTTCCAAGTTCGCCGTGGGATAACCGATTTCACGACCACGCTTCTCGCCATGGATAACTTCACCTTGCACGAAATGCGGTCGCCCAAGGAGCGAGTGCGCTAATTCCATCTCTGCTCTCGCCACATGGCCACGTATCCGCGTAGATGAGATGGGGCCATGTTCATCGGCAAGCAACGGAACCGACTCAGCATCAACATACTTTTTAATATCAGTGATTGTTCCGCTGGCTCGAGCACCAAACGAAAAATTCTCGCCGACCACAACATGAGCGGCATTGAGTACATCTAAAAGAATCTCCTCAATAAAAGCATTGGGAGAGAGCGCAGCAAATTCCTTGCTGAAAGTGAGAACCTCAACATCTTCCGCTCCGTGCTTCTCCAACAACTCCACTCGGCTATGAATATTAAGGAGTAACGCAGGTTGTTTCTCAGGAGCAAGAATTGCAGTGGGATGTGGATGAAAGGTGAGCGCAGTAACAGGAAGCGAGAGAGAGTTTGCGATCTCCCGAGCTCTGCCGAGTATCTTTTGATGCCCTCGGTGGACGCCATCGAAGATGCCAATCGCAACGACTGACTTATTCGATCCGTTCATGGCTCAATTCTACTAATCACCAAAATTGGTTGGGCTCGGCCACCTTTTTCTGCCAATAAGGCAATGAAGCTGCCATCTGGGGTAAAGCCAGCGCTCTTGCCATCTTTTTCACTCTGCAAATCGATGGATCGTCCATGGCTGACACTTGCTACTTCTTGCTCGTTGAGGTCGCGTCGGAGAAAGAGTCGGGAGATCACCGAGTCGATAGATAGTAATTGGGGGCTATGCCGGAGCGCTTCTATAGAAATCGCATCTGTTAAGGAGAAAGGTGAGACGCGGGTGCGGCGCAACGAAATCAAATGCCCCCCGACTGAGAGCGCATCACCCAAATCTCTAGCAATCGATCGAATGTACGTGCCAGCAGAACACTCCACGCCGATTGTCACATCAATCAACTCGGCTCCATGAACTATCTCTTTTATCTCGATGGAGAATACCGATACTCGACGCTCTTGCAATTTCACTTCTTTTCCTGCACGCGCCAATTCATAAGCACGTTTGCCCTCGACCTTGATTGCCGAATAGGTACTCGGGCGCTGGTAGATCTCCCCCACTTGCTTTGCGAGCGCCTGACTAATCATCTCGTCAGATATTTCCTTAAGTTCAGATGGGTTGGAGCTGATTACTTCACCGGTTAAATCATCGGTGGTTGTTCTCGCCCCAAGACGAATAATCGCTTCATAACGTTTTCGTCCATCAGTGATGTATTGCAGTAGTCGAGTTCCATTGCCCACACCGAGTACCAAAACACCAGTAGCGAAGGGGTCTAACGTGCCGGCGTGGCCAACGCGCCGTTCGCCAAGTGATTTACGTGCGATCGCTACAACATCATGGCTGGTGAAGTCAGATTCCTTGTCTATAACTAAAAAACCAGACTTCATGTCAGCAACTTTTATTGCTTGGGCTTGCGATAAGGATCGCTCTCGCCTGCATAATCTGCGCCGGTTCGTTGAGCGTCCAGCTCTAAATCACGCGCAGCGCTCTTAGCCAATAAATTCTCTAGCGTTGCCGCGCTCTCAGGAAGTGCATCAAGATGAAATTCGATTGTTGGTACCACTCGCAAGCCCAGTTCGCGCCCCAATGAGGAACGAATTACTCCCTTGGCGCTCTCAAGTGCTGCAGCCGAATTCTTCCGCTCTTTTTCATCACCTAAGACAGTGTAGAAAATTGAGGCGTTCTGCAGATCTCCAGTTACACGTACATCAGTTATCGTTACAAAACCCAATCTAGGGTCTTTGATCTTGCCTTCGCAGGCGGCAGCGACAATCTCTTTGATTCGATCTGCAACCTTACGAGTACGAAATGAACGAGTGGCTCTGACCATTAGGCACGCTTCTTCTCGCGCATCTCGTAAACCTCGATGATGTCACCGCTCTTGATGTCGTTGTAGGAACCCAACCCGATACCGCACTCGAAGCCCTCTTTCACTTCAGTGGCATCATCTTTGAAGCGCTTCAACGAGGCGATGGTCAGATTGTTGCCATGAACTGTTCCTTCACGAAGGACTCGTGCCTTGGCATTACGTCGGATAAGTCCATCTTTGACCATTGAGCCAGCAATATTTCCGAATTTGCTCGACTTGAAGACCTCACGAACTTCGGCAGAGCCCAGAACGACCTCTTCGAACTCTGGCTTGAGTAGGCCCTTCAGCGCCTTCTCTACCTCTTCGATTGCCTCGTAAATCACTGAGTAGAAGCGAACTTCGACCCCTTCACGATCAGCGAATATCGCAGTTTGCGGCTCAGGTTTGACGTTAAATCCAATAACTACCGCTGAAGATGCTGATGCCAAGGTGATATCACTCTTTGTGATCGCACCTACGCCACGATGGATGACACGTAGATCTACCTCAGCGCCAACATCAAGTTGGACCAGCGCATCTTCGAGCGCTTCTACTGAACCAGCGACATCTCCCTTGATGATGAGGTTGAGCGTGGTGACCTTAGATTGCTCAAGGAAGTCTTCGAGAGAGACTTTCTTTCGCGCCTTAGCAAGCGCTGCATGACGCTCGACTGCCTGTCGCTTTTCAGCGATTTGGCGAGCTGTGCGATCTTCATCAGCAACGAGAAATGCATCACCAGCATCTGGCACTGAAGTGAATCCGAGCACTTGAACTGGACGTGAGGGGCCAGCTGCATCGACGCTCTCACCATGCTCATCGAGCATTGCACGAACTCGACCAAACGCGCCACCGGCAACGATTGCATCTCCTACGTGAAGAGTTCCTCGTTGAACCAACACAGTTGCCACTGCGCCACGCCCTTTATCAAGATGGGCTTCAATTGCCACTCCACGCGCTTCACCTGCGGCGAGCGCACGAAGATCAATTGCTGCATCAGCGGTGAGCAAGATTGAATCGACAAGTTCCGTTAGTCCCTTGCCAGTCTTCGCTGAAACATCGACGAACAAAGTGGTGCCGCCGTACTCCTCTGTAATGAGGTTGTACTCAGTCAGTTGCTGCCTAATCTTCTGTGGATTAGCGCCCTCTTTATCAATCTTATTTACTGCCACGACAATAGGGACATTCGCTGCTTGCGCATGGTTGAGCGCTTCAATCGTCTGTGGCATCACTCCATCGTCTGCAGCGACGACAAGCACTGCGATATCAGTGACTTTCGCACCTCGAGCACGCATTGCGGTGAATGCTTCGTGGCCCGGGGTATCAATAAAGGTAATAGCGCGTTCTATACCATCATGCTCACGATGGATTTGATAGGCGCCAATATGCTGCGTGATTCCACCCGCTTCGCCTTTTGCTACTTCACTCTTACGAAGCGCATCAAGGAGAAGAGTCTTTCCGTGATCGACATGTCCCATTACCGTGACTACAGGTGGTCGTGAAGTGAGTTGCTCTTCATCAATTCCAGATAATTCAGCATCAAGGTCAATATCGAAATCCTCTAGCAACTCACGATCTTCATCTTCTGGGCTGACGATTTGAATGTCATACCCCAGTTCAGATCCGAGAATGGCGAAGGTGTCATCATCAACCGATTGCGTGGCTGTAACCATCTCACCAAGATGGAATAGCGCAGAGACGAGCGCTGCTGCGTCGGCATTGATCTTCTCAGCAAAGTCCATCAACGTTGCGCCGCGACGCATCCGAATTACTGTTGTGCCATCACCACGTGGAATGACAGCGCCACCAAGAGTAGGTGCGCGTAAATTATCGATCTCTTCACGACGAGTCTTTCGAGATTTCTGTTGGCGATTGGTCTTGCCACCTTTTCCGCCGCGACCGAATGCGCCGCGCGTTTGACCGGGACCGCCACCGCGTGAACCTGGGCCACCTGCACCACCTGCGCCACCGGGGCGTGGGCCACCAGAAGTACTTCCACTTCGCTGCGGAGCGCCGCCGTAATTACCACCACCTGCGCCACCGGGGCGTGGAGCTCCATCTCGGGGCGGGAAAGGTCGGCCACTAGGAACAGAACCAGGTCGTTGTCCAAATCCAGGACGCGTTCCTGGTTGTCCAGGGCGAATAGGTGCACCAGGGCCTACTGGTCGTGGACCGCCTGGACGGCCACCATCAGATGGCATGAAGGGATTATTTCCACCGCGACTTGGTCGCGGCGCCGCTGGTCGTGGACCACCAGGAGATCCAAATGGATTATTTCCTGGGCGGGCTTGTGGAGGTCTGGGAATGTTTGTCGGTGGGTTAGTTGGAAAATTTGTTGGCGCGCTACTCGGCGGCGCACTTGGACGCGGGGGTTGTATTGGCGGAACTGTTGGTGCAGCTCTCGGAGTATCGGCAGGAGCAGCCGCCGCACTCTGCGCAAGATCCTGTAAATGTGGCGGAACTAATGGACCTAATTCGGCTAATAACGCTGAGATTTCATCTGCGCTTGGCGCGCCATCGCCCTTATCACCCTTTGATGCACTCGCCTTCTTCGCACTTTTCTTCGCTGCACTCTTCTTTGCTGGCGCTTCGCTAGCGCTATCAGGGGCGGGGGTCGCATTGGGGTAAAGATCGCGAACTCGACGAACGACCGGTGGCTCAAGGGTCGAAGAGGCAGACTTAACAAACTCGCCCATCTCTTGCAATTTAGTAAGAAGAGCTTTGCTCTCTAAACCGAGCTCTTTAGCGAGCTCATACACGCGGACCTTAGCCACACTTCTCCCTCTAGTTTGTGGCTAGGCGCGTATTAAACGCGCGTCGCCGCTATTGCCTTCTCATTTCAGTCGAACTACAACAGCGCTCGAGTAGAGCGCAGATGAGATGGTTTTCATGGTCTCTAGCCTACCTCATCGGGATGGATATCAATCCGCCAGCCCGTTAATCGAGCGGCCAAACGCGCATTTTGGCCATCTTTTCCGATAGCCAGAGAGAGTTGAAAGTCTGGGACGACAACTTTGGCCTGCTTACGCTCTGGGTCGACCACTTCACAACTGGTCACTCTCGAGGGCGCTAGTGCAGCAGCAATGAAGGTGGCGGGATCTTCTGACCAATCTACGATATCAATCTTCTCTCCATGCAATTCATTCATCACAGCTTGAACGCGCGCTCCCATGGGTCCGATACATGAACCTTTCGGATTGACTCCAGCGCGGTGTGCTCGCACTGCCATTTTGGTCCGCGCACCTGCTTCGCGTGCAATGCCCATGATTTCAACAACGCCATTTACTAATTCAGGAACTTCCAGAGCAAAAAGTTTCTTAATGAGGTTGGGATGGGTTCGTGAAAGAACAATCTCTGGCCCCTTGTTTCCTTGGCGGACATCCACAATCAACGCCTTAATCCGATCGCCATGCACAAAAGTTTCAGTCGGTACCTGTTCTTGCAATGGAATTTTGCCTTCAACCGGTCCGATATTCACGAGAATCACTTTGCTGTCGCGCCCCTGCTGAACTACTCCCGATACCAAGTCGCCGATATTGGTGGAGAACTCTTGAACTATCTCAGCATCTTTCACCTCGCGGAGTTTGCCTTTGAGAGTCTTTCTAATGACCCCAGTTGCAATTCGAGGGAACTCGGGTGGTCCGATGACAGGAACTTCCTCATCATCGACAAACTTGAAGAGAGAAACCTCACCACTGGTGCGATTCATTCGAGAGCGAACCCCTGGCTCTGCCTCTTGTAATTCGCTGTAGCGCTCATCTATTGCCGACTCAATATTCTTGATGAGATCCTCGAGCGCCAAACCGTTTGCTTGAGCAAGGATAGTAAGTGATGGAATATCGACTGTCATTTAAATTCGATCTCAATCTGGGCGCGAGTGATATCCGCATAAGGCAATCGAGTGAGGTCGCCTTTCTTGGACGCAATCTCAACAGCTTCCTCGTCTGAACTACCAATTCGACCCGTTACTTTCTCTCCAGATTTCTTAACCAACGCAACTAAGCGACCGTGATTCTTGGCCCAATGTCGAGGCAGTGTGAGCGGGAAATCCACTCCGGGCGAGGAGACTTCCAGAGTGAAAGCCTTGTCACCTAGTAGCGCAACCGTGTCCAAAATGGCAGAGATTGGTTTAGTAACCGCAGTGACTTCATCAAGAGAGAGTGGGGTTTGGGGATCTAAAGAATCCACGAGCACGCGAATCACTCGATGTTTGCCAGCGGTGGTTATTTGCAACGCTTCCAGGAAGAGATTTGCCTGTAAAACAATGGGGGCAATCGCCTCTTTGATCGCACTTTCGACTGAGGTCATTTCACTCTCTCCCTATGAAGTTATGGCAGAAGCCTACCGCACTCTAGAGCGAGTGAACTACCGCTTGAATCTCTGTAATTGCGCTCGATAGTGAAACCTCATTCTTAGTATTTGTCCAACGATTACGTACTTCGATTACTCCGTTTACCAAACCTTTGCCAACAACAACGATTACCGGGATGCCAATCAACTCGGCATCTTTAAATTTGACGCCAGCGCTAGGATCTCGCCGATCATCGACAAGAGTTCGTAGCCCTGCGCGCTCTAATTCGCTTCCGATTTCGAGAGCTTTTGTAAATGGTTCATCATCTTTGCCGGTTGCCACAATATGGACATCGGCTGGCGCGACTTCGCGCGGCCACTTCAAACCGATTTCGTCATGAGTTTGCTCCGCAATCGCCGCAACGGCGCGAGATATTCCAATTCCGTAAGAGCCCATAGTGACAACTACCGGTTTCCCATCTTTATCCAACACTGTTAGGTCGAGGCTTTGGGCATATTTGCGACCTAGTTGGAAGATATGTCCGATCTCGATTGCACGATCAATCACCACAGGAGTGTCACATCGAGGACATAAATCTCCTGCACGTACTTCGGCAGCTTCAACATAGTGATCAATAGTGAAGTCTCGCCCTTCGGTGACAAAGCGCGCATGTTTATTCGCCTGATTAGCGCCAGTTATCCAATGTGAGCCCGCTTGAATCCGTGGATCGGCATAGAGGGTGATTCCAAAGCGTTTTGCATCTTGTGGGCCGACATATCCTTTGACGAACTCTTTTCGCTTTCTGAAATCCTCATCGTCAAATAAGCGAAGTTCTTGAATTCCAGGGAGATTTGCTTGAAGGCGTTTGAGATCGACTTCTCTATCTCCTGGGACAAGCACACAAATCGCCTGATCATCTGCAATCAAAAGAATATTCTTCAAGGTATCAGCTGCGGTGATATTTGCTTGATACTTTGAATTCATCACTTCGACCAGCGATTCGATGGTTGGAGTGTTTGGCGTATCGAGCACTTCAATTGCAGGTGGTGTATCGAATTTTTGTGGCAACACCTTCGTGGACATCGCCTCTACATTTGCTGCGAAACCGCATAAGTTACAGAGCACATAGGTATCCTCGCCAGTATCGCAAGGTGCAAGGAACTCTTCGGAGGCTGAACCTCCCATTGCTCCAGACATCGCCGAGACGATGGAGTATTTCAATCCGAGGCGATCAAAAGTTTTGATGTAAGCGTCACGATGATCGTCATAAGACTTTTGCAGTCCTGCTTCATCGATATCAAAAGAGTAAGAATCTTTCATCACAAATTCTCGACCGCGGATAATGCCGCTTCGTGGTCGGGTCTCATCGCGGTACTTGGTTTGAATCTGATAGATCGTTAATGGAAGGTCTTTATAGGAGGAATACTCCCCCTTAACCATGAGCGTGAACATCTCTTCGTGCGTTGGCCCAAGAAGATAATCTCCACCACGGCGATCCTGCAGTCGGAAGAGATCCGGACCATACTCGCTCCACCGGTTCGTCGCTTCGTAGGGTTCTTTGGGTAGGAGCGCAGGAAAGTGCACCTCTTGGAATCCCGCCCTGTCCATCTCCTCGCGGACAATTCGCTCGATGTTTCGCAAGGTGATGTAACCCAATGGAAGCCAGGAGTAAATCCCTGCTGCAATTCGCCGGATGTATCCCGCACGTACCAGCAATTTATGGCTAGCCACTTCAGCGTCGGCAGGATCATCGCGAAGGGTGCGGAGGAAGAGCTGTGACATCCGAAGCATGGCGAAAGCCTACTTCAGAGAAATATTGAGGCGAACTCTCCCACTTCGACAAAACCCACCTTTTTATAACTCACGCGCGCGGCGAGGTTGAAATCATTGACGTACAAACAGGCGCGTGGAGCGAATTTATTCGAGAGGCGAATAACACTCGCCATTCCATGAGAACCAAATCCACGCCCCCGGTATGCGACCGGAACCCAGACGCCATGAATCTGCAGAGCGCCGGCGCCGATTGCACCGATATCGGCTTTAAAGAGAATCTCATCACCTTCCCGGCGAATAAAGGTCCGTCCCTCATCGATCAATTCGATTGCTCGCGCCCTAAAGTCTGTGAGATTTGGCGGTTCACCTACCTCGCCGATGAACATTTCGATTCCTGCCGAGATTACCAATTCGAGATCATCGCGCGTAGCGAGACGAACTTTTGGATCTGACGGAATGAGTGGTTCAGAGGAGATGGAGAGAAGCGGTTGATGCTCACGAATCAATCGAGCCCTCGGAGTTAGGTGTTTGATGAATTCCCACAAAGTGAAGACGCTCTCTGCCTCTCCAACTATCGACGAGAAGGTAAGCGCCCGGGATTTGAGGTAATCAGCAGTTCCAAATGCTCCACCTCGAGAGGTAAAGCTGGGTAGGAGATTGGCGCCAATATAGGTGACTCCTTCAACGCCAAATTGGCTCCGATAAATAAGCGCTTCGCTACGAGAGCGCTCGTGTAGAGCCTGTAGGCGAGAGGCAAGAAAGGAGTGTGCTTCAGGTTTTCTGTTAAGAAATTCGAGCACATCTGTTGGAATATGTGACGAGTTGAGAATTTGAAGCACGTTTATCGAACTTCGACTACTGGCGCCCCGGAACTCTCCATCTCGTCAGCAAGTCGCATCGCTTCTTCGATCAGCACCTCAACAATTTGCGCTTCAGGAACTGTCTTAATCACTTCGCCTTTGACGAAGATCTGCCCTTTGCCATTGCCCGAGGCAACGCCTAAATCTGCTTCACGTGCTTCGCCCGGTCCATTGACTACACACCCCATGACGGCAACGCGAAGTGGCACAGTCATCCCCTCTAAACCTGCCTGCACTCGCTCGGCAAGGGTGTAGACATCAACTTGAGCCCTACCGCATGATGGACAGGAGACAATCTCAAGTTTACGTTGCCGCAGATTAAGGGATTCTAAAATCGAAATTCCCACCTTTACCTCTTCAACAGGAGGTGCTGAGAGTGAGACGCGAATCGTGTCGCCGATTCCCTCTGAGAGCAAGATTCCAAATGCAACTGCAGATTTGATGGTTCCTTGGAAAAGGGGTCCTGCCTCTGTGACGCCAAGGTGGAGCGGGTAATCACACCTATCGGCAAGGAGGCGATAGGCCTGAACCATTGTCACCGGGTCATGATGTTTAACCGAGATCTTAATGTCGGTAAAGCCGTGCTCTTCAAATAATGAGCACTCCCAGAGTGCAGATTCCACAAGCGCTTCAGGCGTGGCCTTTCCATACTTCTTTAGCAAGCGCGGATCAAGTGAGCCCGCATTTACGCCAATTCGAATTGGTATTCCTGCATCGCCTGCCGCTTTTGCAACTTCCTTAACTTTGTCATCAAATTGTTTGATATTCCCTGGATTGACTCGAACGCCGGCGCAGCCAGCATCAATCGCTGCGAAGATGTACTTGGGTTGGAAATGAATATCAGCAACAACGGGAATTTGAGACTTCTTAGCGATTGCGGCGAGCGCATCAGCATCGTCTTGGCTCGGAACGGCGACGCGAACAATTTGGCATCCCGATGCGGTCAGCTCTGCGATTTGCTGCAAGGTGGAGTTGACATCTGCAGTGAGGGTGGTTGCCATCGATTGGACGCTTACCGGTGCGCCTCCACCTACAAGAACTGACCCCAACTTAATTTGGCGAGTCTTGCGCCGAGGCGCCAGCGGAGCTGGCAGCGGTGCGGGCATTCCCAAATCAACCATGACGCTATCTTGCCGTACTTGGCTGGAAGTTGCCTATTGATTGAGGCGAAGCGGGTTGACGATGTCGGCAAATAATAAAAGGAGTGAGAGTGAAGCGAGCACCGCTATCACCGCCAGGGTGATTGGCATCAATTTCGTGACGTCAAAGGGTGGGGGTGGGGGTAGCCCTCGTCGCTTCGCGCGATTGTGGCGATAGCCATCAAAGAGCGCCACTGCCATGTGTCCACCATCGAGCGGAAGAAGTGGAATGAGATTAAAGATCCCCACAAATACATTGAGGCTGGCAATGATGAGAAGGAAGAAACCAATTTTCTCCGCGAGGGAACCGTTATCACTCGATGCAGCTTCGCCACTTACCCGTGCCACACCAACAACTCCAACAAGACCTTCAGGATCTCGCTCCTGCCCAGCAAATGCCGAACTAAAGAGCGCAGGGATTTTGCTCGGCAGCGCGACTAGGGCTCTCGCACTTCCACTCACTAAATTTCCTACTTCCCGCCCCGATTCGGCTACTGCAGAGAGTATGGAATAGCGCGCCAATTCACGTTCGCTAATAACGCCAACTATGCCAACGCTCTTTCCGGCACTTACAACTGGTGTAGGAGTTACAGAGACTTCAATCTCCTCGCCATCGCGAAGAAGGGTGAAGGTCAGTGGTGAGTTGGCGCTACTGCGGATCAACTCCCCTACCCGCTCCCATGAGGTGATCTCCTCTCCGTTTACTGCCGTTATCTCATCGCCTACACGTAAACCAGCTTTCGCTGCTGGAGATTGTGGATCTGCGCTTGTACATCCCTGACTAGTTAAGGCGTTCTTCTGCACACAGGGAAGAACTTCAGCTAAGCGCGTTGATTGTTCTGGGACGCCAACTGCGGCGAAGAAGAGAATCAAAATAAAGAAGGCGAGCAGGAAATGAAGAAAAGAACCAGCGCCGAGCACTATCAAGCGTCGCAACACTGACGATTTGTAAAAGGCACGCTCGCGATCGTCATCGTCAAGTGGTTCAACCGGAGTCATTCCAGTAATTCGACAGTAACCGCCTGCAGGAATCGCCTTGAAACCAAATTCGGTTTCACCTCGGCGAATTGACCAGATACGTGGGCCAAAGCCGAGGAAGAATTCGGTGACTTTCATTCCAAATTTTCGAGCAGTGATGTAGTGGCCCCACTCGTGGATCATGATTGACAGGAGCATTGCCACGACAAAGGCGAGAATGCCTATGATCCCGGCTATCCCGGCTCCGCTAAAAGTATTCATTTCTTAATCATCGTCGTATCTAACGCCTTCCTCGCCTGATCACCATATCGCGCGCCACTCTTCGCGCATTCTCTTCAACTGCGCTGACATCATGGACATCTCGCAACTCTGCGCTCACCTGGCCACCTATTTGGCTCAAGACTCCATCCACAATCTCGACGATATCGGTAAATGAAATTTCCTTGCTGATGAAGGCTGCGACAGCCTCTTCATTGGCTGCATTAAAAGCTGCTGGAGCGCCGCCGCCAACCTCTCCACATCGACGCGCGAGATCAATCGCTGGGAATCGCAGAGTATCCACTGGCGCAAATTCCCATCTTTGGCTCGTACCCCACTGCAGTGGTGTAATCGCACCTACCAGTCGTTCTGGCCAATTGAGAGCAAGTGAAATCGGCAACGTCATATCCGGTGGGCTCGCCTGTGCAATGACCGAGCCATCGGTGAACTCCACCATGGAGTGCACAATTGATTGCGGATGGATAACAGCATCAATCTTCGAATAAGGAATATCAAAGAGGAAATGGGCCTCGATTATTTCAAGTCCTTTATTTACCAAAGTTGCTGAGTTGATTGTTACTACTGGCCCCATGTTCCACGTTGGATGATTGAGCGCTTCATCAACACTTACACTGGAAAGATCCTCACGTACCCTGAATGGTCCACCACTTGCCGTGAGTATTACTCGCGCTATTTCCGATCGACCTCCAGAGCGCATCGCTTGCGCGAGCGCAGAATGTTCAGAATCTACGGCAATCAACTGTCCAGGCTTGGCGGCGGCAACCACGAGTGGCCCTCCTGCCACCAGTGATTCTTTATTGGCCAATGCAACGTTATTGCCAATCCTCAATGCAGCCAGAGTTGGTTTCAAACCAATCGAACCGGTCATCGCATTCAGGGTTACATCTGCGGGAATCGCAGCAATCTCTTCAGCAGCGTTCTCTGAAATAATTATCTCGACTCCAGGCAGAGCATCCTGAAGGACTTTTCGATCTCCCATCGCCACTCCGACAATCGCCACATCAAATCTTTTTGCTTGCTCGATGAGAAGCGGAAGGTTTCCTCCACCAGCGGCCAGCGCACTCACCGTGAACTGGGCGCGATTGCGCGCGATTAACGCCAACGCTTGGGTGCCAATTGAACCGGTCGAGCCCAAAATAACGACAGAGCGAGGGGCGGCGGCCATAGGCATATCTTCCCAGTTGGCCCCTGAATTATCACCTTAGGATAAATCCATGGCCACGCGTGATGTCATCCTGGGATTGGATCTAGGGACCTCCTCGCTCAAGGGGATTTTCATCAACGCCACGGGCGAGATTCTCGATAAATATGAGGTAGCGATTTCACTCCACCGCGAGGGTGATGTTGTCGAACAAGATGCACAGGAGTATCTCTCTGCACTCGCGCAATTGATTGACCTTGATAGAAGAAATCGCTCATGGATTTCGCAGACAATAGGAATTGGATTATCAGGTCATACCCCGTCACTGGTGGCAATCGATGAAAAAGGTCTGCCCACTGCACCAGTAATGATTTGGCAAGATAATCGCGCAGTAGCCGCAGCGCGTGAGTTAGAAGATCGGTTTGGAGATCCACGTGAGATTGTTGGGACTTCCCTACCGTGGTCACCATCGGCTACCGCTGCTAAGGCCCTCTGGTTACGGCGCAATCTTCCCGAATCGGCAGCAAAGACACGGTGGCTATTACAACCAAAGGATTTCCTCGGTTTTCATCTCACAGGTAGCGCAATCTCAGATCCCTGGTCAACTAAAGGATTATGCAATGTCCGAACGAAGAGCAGCGCTCTACCCGTTCTTGAATTCATTCAGTGGAGTTCGCAGGTAGTTCCCGAGCTTCGCGATGGTTTCACTTCACGAGGTACAACTACCAGTGCGGCTGCTACAAGGTTTGGGATTCCCGAAGGTATCTCGGTCAGCGTTGGTTGGTCAGATGCAATGTGTGGCATGCTCGCTCTTGGCGCTTTTGCGCAACCTCGCTCCTTCATAATTACCGGAACTTCGGCGATTGTCGGTACATCAAGTGCAACTGAACCAGCTGAGGATCAACCTCTATACGTGATTCCACGAGGTAGCGCTCCCTACCCAGTCCTCTTTGGTCCAACACAGATGAGCGGTGGCTCAATATCGTGGGCTGCAAAACTTTTTGGGATTAGTGAGAGCGAACTAGTAATTCGTGGCGCCTCTGATCAGAGTAATCGAGTACCTATATATCTTCCGTACATCGCAGGTGAGCGCGCACCACTCTGGCGAAATGACATCCGAGGAAGCTTCTCTGATATTTCAATCTCAGATGGAGCCAGCGCCTTCGCGCGTGCGACGATGGAGGGCATCTGCTTTGCAGAACGACAAGTTCTCGAGTTGAGTCAGAAGTTAAGCAACTCTCCCACCTCGGAAATTATATTGAGTGGAAAAGCAGGCAATGACCCCCACTGGTTAGCCACTCGTCTGCGCACCATGGGTCAATCACTGCGGATAGTCAATGATCTGGAGATCACCTGTAGAGGTTCAGCGATTTTGGCAGATGCAATGCTTACTGGCGATATTGCTGCAAGTACCCATGCGCTTATGGTCTCTGGAAGTGTGCATCATCCATCTCCAGCAGAGATTGCTTATGGAGAACGAACATACAATCGTTTTATTGAAAAACAGCGGTCGTTACTTGCAGAGTAAGGCTAATAGCGGGGCAAATAGCGGACTTTCCATCAGTTCAGTACGCTAGGAATATGTCACGGGCACCGATTCCGCAGCAACGTGTAGTCAAAACCGCTATTCCCGGGCCAAAATCTCAAGAACTCATCGCCCGACGGAGTGAAGCAGTCAGTGCTTCCTTAGGTATGGCAATCCCCGTGTTCGTAAAAGAGGCTGGCGGTGGTGTCATTGTCGATGTTGATGGCAACTCGATTATTGATATGGGCGCTGGTATTGCGGTAGTTAATGTCGGAAATTCAGCTGATCGAGTTATTGATCGAGTAGTAGAACAAGTCAATTCTTTCACTCATACCTGTTTCATGGTCGCTCCCTATCAAGGGTATGTCGAAGTCTGTGAAGCCCTGAATCGTCTCACTCCAGGTTCGCATCGAAAGAAATCAGCGCTATTTAATTCAGGAGCTGAAGCAGTCGAAAATGCCATCAAAGTTGCGCGCATCTTCACTAAACGAAGTGCAGTCATCGTCTTCGAACATGGTTACCACGGGCGGACAAATCTCACCATGGGAATGACTGCCAAGAATATGCCATATAAAGAGGGTTTTGGCCCCTTCGCACCTGAGATTTATCGAATGCCGATGGCCTACCCATTCCGTTGGCTTGGCGACCATAAGAAAATTACAAGCGAAGCGCTAGATCTCATCACACATAAAATCGAAAAGGAAGTCGGTTTACAGAACGTTGCCGCAATTGTCATTGAGCCTATTCAAGGTGAGGGTGGTTTTATCGTCCCACCTAAAGGATTCCTTCCTGGTCTTGCAAACTTTGCAAAAGAAATTGGTGCGCTCTTTGTTGCCGATGAGGTACAAACAGGATTTGCTCGCACTGGAGATATGTTCGGCTGTGATGATGAAGCGGTGATTCCCGATCTCATCACTACTGCTAAAGGAATTGCTGGTGGGCTACCGCTTGCTGGCCTTACTGGACGGGCAGAGATCATGGATAGCGTCCACTTGAGTGGATTAGGTGGAACTTTTGGTGGTTCACCGATTTCATGTGCCGCTGCTCTAGGAGCTATTGAGACTATCGAGAAGGAAGATCTTGTCGGAAAAGCCCGCGCAATTGGTGCAATTATGGTCGCCGAACTTCACGCGATGGCGAAAAAATATCCAGTAATTGGTGAAGTTCGAGGTCGTGGCGCAATGCAAGCCATTGAACTTGTCCTTCCTGGAACTACAGAACCTAACCCAGCTGCGATGCAGGCGATTGTGAAGTATTGCCAGGGTAAAGGTGTTTTGCTTCTCACGGCAGGCACTTACAGCAATGTCATCAGATTCTTGCCACCGCTAGTAATGCCTGAACATCTCCTGCGCGAAGCTCTAGGAATAGTTGAAGAAGCGCTCGCTTCTCTATAAACAGTTAACGATCGAGCAGATTCTGAGTTGGTGAATAAGGCTGACCACTCTCTCTTTTTGCGATAGCGCTGAGCGCTTCGAGCACCACTCGATTGGCAAGAATTGCCGTGATGTCGGCAGAATCAAATGGCGGCGCGACTTCGACGATATCTATACCCACAATTGGCAGTTCAAGGCAGATGCGGCGAACCGCTTCGAGTAATTCTCTGCTTGTCATACCACCTGGCTCTGGAGTGCCGGTACCAGGTGCCATTCCTGGATCAACAACATCGATATCGACTGATAAAAAGACGCCATCACATTGATCAAGAAGCGTTGCAAAAGATTCATCGAGTACTTCTGTTAAACCGCGATGGTGTATCTCAGTCATTTCGTAAGAGCGCATCCCTTGATCGCGCATCCAATTGAGCGTTGCATCATCAGGCCAATAGCCGCGTAACCCCAATTGCAAGAATCGATCACCGCGCACATCGCCATTCTCTATTAATCGTCGCATAGGAGTGCCATGTCCCACCAACGCACCCATCTGCAAATCGCCAGTATCTGCATGGGCATCGAAGTGGATTATGGAAATCTTTCCCTTGCCGCGATGGGCAGCAATGCCGGCGACATCAGCTGATGCAATCGAATGATCGCCACCAAGCACAACCGGAATTGCCCCGACACGAGAGATCTTCTCGGTTGCAGCGCGAAGAACAGCTAGCGACTCTTCAAGATTTCCCGGCGGCATCATGAGATCGCCAGCATCAGCAATCTTTAATTCTTTTAGCGCATCAACGCGTAACGCAAGGTGCGGACGTTCACCATCATGAGGAAGGTAATCGCCCATTCGAATCGCTTGCGGCCCAAACTTTGCACCTGAACGATGTGATGTGCCGCTATCTATAGGAGCGCCCACGATCACCACATCAAGGCCTTCGTAACTTGAAGGTTCATCTAAGTCGCAACGAGGAATTCCAAGGAAGGTGAAATCCGGTCCATAGAGGTTGCCGTGATTTGCCATACCTAAGGGTACTTAAGAATCAAAGCCCAGGCCAAGGCGATCGAGGATGCGTAGCCAGAGGTTCCGTTTGCCACCATTCTCATCGGCTCGATTAATCGACCAGCGTGTGATTTGGATAAAGAAGAATCGAAATGGCTCCGGCGGAAAGGCTAGTGGCTTACTTCGCACCATGGTCAAACGAGTCCGCTCATTATCTTCACCATCAAGTAGATCAAGCATCACCTGCGCGCCAAAGCGGGTAGCGGCTACTCCCAATCCGGTATA
>JBEAMN010000122.1:0-8077 GCA_041165945.1 Actinomycetota bacterium | reverse complement strand
TGGCTCAGATTTGCTGGCCGCTCGTAACGCGGCTGGACTCTCACTGGAGCAAGTAGCTGAAAAGACCAAGCTACGTTCGAGTTTGGTAGCGGCGCTTGAGCGAAATGACTTCTCACTATGTGGTGGCGATGTGTACGCCCGTGGCCATATCCGCGTTCTCGCTAATCTCTACCGAATTGATAGCACCTATCTCTTAGAGTTATTTGATAAAGAGTTTGGCGTTGCAGAGACTGCCCTTGATGATTTGGCTCAAGCAACCTCACAAAATCTCGATCGACGTATCACCGTCAGTTGGAAATCGCTCTCAGGTATTGCAGCGGTCGGGCTCTTGGCAGCCGTTGTTGTGAGTAATCAATTAACGAGTGCTCCAGAAAATATTACGGCGCCGCAGTCCAATTCGGAGCGGGCGAGTACTAGCGCCTCTCCTAATCAATCAGAATCGCTTCCTGCAGTTGCTTCAGCCGATGAACCAGTCATAGTCCGTCTGACAGTGGTAAAGAGTTATTCCTGGATATCAGTAAGTGCAGCAGATGGAAGTTCGCTCTTTACTGGTCAAATTGAAAAGGGCGAGGTCCGTGAATTCACTGATCCTCAAGTACTTCGTCTTGTTATCGGAAATGCGGGTGCGGTCTCCATCAATGTAAATGGAGTTGAACGGGGAATTGCTGGTGGAATTGGTGAAGTCGTGCGCTTAGAGTTCACGCCAGATGCCGAGAATTCTCAAGGTTAGTAGTACTTTTATCGTATGAAAAAAGTTGCGCTCGTTACTTTGGGCTGCGCGCGTAACGAAGTCGACTCTGAAGAGGTGGCCGGTCGCCTAGCGGCAGATGGCTGGGAACTTGTTACCGATCCCGCGCAAGCAGATATTGCGGTCGTGAATACCTGCACCTTTGTCGAGAGCGCTAAGAAGGATTCCATTGATGCGCTTTTGGAGGCAGATTCTCTCCGCAAAAGCGGGGTCAAGAAGGTTGTAGCCATTGGGTGCATGGCAGAGCGGTATGGGAAGGAACTAGCGGCTTCGCTTCCTGAAGCAGATGCGGTACTTGGCTTCGATCAGTACGAGGCTATTTCGGCCAGGCTCCAAACGATCCTCTCCGGTGGCCATGTTGAGGCGCATCATCCTCACGATCGACGGACTTTGTTACCGATTGCACCAGCAGAGCGACAGGTGCTCCGAAATAAATCGGGAGTGGGCGAGCGGACGTTACGGAAACGTCTTGAGAAATCACCTGTTGCCCCATTGAAGATCGCCTCGGGTTGCGACCGACGATGTTCATTCTGTGCTATTCCCTATTTTCGTGGAGCTTTTATCTCCCGACCTGCTGATGAAATTTACTCAGAGGCGCTCTGGCTAGCAAATGAGGGAGTGTCAGAACTTTTCTTGGTGAGTGAAAATACCACTTCATACGGTAAAGATTTGGGTGATCTGCAAGCGCTCGAGAAGTTACTTCCAGAGCTTGCACAGATAGATGGTGTCGAGCGAATTCGGACCTCATACTTACAACCAGCAGAGATGCGGCCATCCCTCATCGACGCGATTGTCAGCACTGAAAAAGTCGCTCCTTACTTTGATCTCTCCTTTCAACATGCAAGTGCATCGACTTTGCGGAGCATGCGTCGCTTTGGAGATAAAGATAAATTTCTTGAGTTGATTGGCTCGATTCGCGCGAAATCTCCCCACGCAGGAATTCGCTCCAACTTCATCGTGGGTTTTCCTGGGGAGAGTGAAGCAGATTTCCAGACCCTATTAGATTTCCTCGCACTTGCTCGATTAGATGCGATTGGCATCTTCGGCTATAGCGATGAAGAGGGGACCGAAGCCCAGAAACTTGATGGCCAACTGAGCGCACAGGAGATTCAAGAGCGGGTGGATGTGTGCGCGGCCCTTGCCGACCAAATGATCAGTGAACGCGCAGCGGCGCGCGTTGGCGAAGAGGTGCTCATTCTCATAGAAGATGCGGGCGAGTTGGAGGGGCGAGCCGCTCATCAAGGTCCTGAGGTCGATGGCAGTACGCGGATTGTCAAAGGTGAGTCTGACGTCATGATCGGAGAAAAAGTAACGGTAGGAAGTTATATTCGTGGCGAAGTCATCGGATCGGATGGAGCTGATTTACTTGCCCGAACCATTTAAATCAATGCTTAATCTTCCCAACGCACTCACCATCATTCGGATTGCACTTATTCCACTCTGCTTTACCGCCTTAATGTATAAATCTGGCAGTGATCCGCAATGGCGCATCATTGCTTGGTGGGGCTTCTTTATTGTGGGCATGACCGACATACTCGATGGAAGATTAGCTAGATCGCGAAAGCAGATTACTGAATTGGGCAAATTCCTCGATCCAGTGGCAGATAAATTGCTGGTTGGCTCGGCGCTTGTGGGACTCTCGCTTTTGGGTGAGTTGCCATGGTGGATCACGGCAGTAATTCTTGGTCGAGAATTAGCGGTAACAGCGCTGAGAATTTTTGTCGTGCGATTGGGAGGGCGCATCATTCCAGCAAGTCGTGGCGGGAAATTGAAAACACTTACTCAAGGTTTTGCAACCGGTTTTTATGTGTTGCCGTTGATTCCCTCGCTCCATACCGCACGTGATATCTTCATGTATGTAGCGATTGGAATTACTATCTTTACTGGTTTGGAGTACTTTGTGAAAGCGCTAACTGCTCCCAAATCTGATCCGCAGTTGAGTTCTAGATAGGTTGAGGAATGAGCGAAACCACGGAAGCCGCTGCCTCTGAGATTATTAAATTGTTGCGAACATCGAATCACACTCTCGCAGTGGCAGAGTCGATAACAGGTGGAATGCTTGGCGGAGCGATTACATCAGTCGCCGGCTCGTCCGATGTTTTTATCGGTGGAATCGTGGCGTATAACGTTCGGATAAAAAGTGAATTACTTGCCGTTGCTCCTGAATTGATTGCCGCGCATGGCGTAGTAAGTCGGGAAGTCGCAATTGCAATGGCAGAGGGAGTCCAACGGAGGCTCGGAAGCGATTGGGCCATTGCTACAACTGGTGTTGCCGGCCCTGGTCCCAGTGGCGGGGTAGCAGCTGGCACCGTCTGGATCGCAATTGCCGGCCCGGAGGGTGCGACAGCAGAGCCATTGGTGCTTCCTGGCAATCGCGAAGCGGTTCGAATGGCCGCGATTGACCGCGCACTTGGAGCTTTTACCCGTATCCTTAGAAGGTGAGCCAGGCATCTCTTCTCCGCGACCATATCGGCGCTGCGCTTCGTCGTGCGCGTATCGAACAAGGTCAGACGCTACGCCAACTCTCTCGACGCTCGAGCGTATCCCTCGGCTATTTAAGTGAGATTGAGCGCGGACAGAAGGAAGCCTCCTCCGAATTGCTCGCCTCGATCTGCGGTGCGCTAACGCTCTCCATCCCTAACCTTCTCCTTGAGGTTTCGCGTTCGATGCATCGACAACTCATTGAGAATCACGGTGGGCTTGCCGCTCGTCCAACTCTTGCAATCGTTGCGCTCGACAACACGAGAGCGCAAGATGCCGTCAATATCGAGGACGCAGCCTAAGAGCGTCAATACTGTGCTCGTGCAGAGCAACAGAACTCGTACCGCCCTACTCGATGGAGCGCGCTTAGTGCTCTCCGAAGTGGGCGTCCGTGAAGCAAATATGATCACCATCGCTGATCGCTCTCGAGTTGCTCGGGCAACCTTGTATAACCATTTCCGCGATAAAGAAGAGATTCTCCATGCGCTCCTTGACTCTGAAATTGCGCGGATGAGTGAATTAGCAAAGAGCGCTTCGAATAGAAGTGAAGTTCTCTTCCTATTATCTCGAGACATTTTTGACAATGGAGTTTTGCGAAAGGTTGCTGAATTAGAGCCCCATCTGATTGCACGAATGGTCACAATCTCGGAGAGTGAGAAGTGGGGCCAAGTCAGAGAGACTTTGCAATCGGTTCTCTACTGCTCACGTGAGAGTGGCGAGTTGGTGCTGCGATGGTTGCTTTCACAATTCTTTTCTCCCATACCTGAGAGCGCGCGCCGCGGCGCGGTAGAGAAGGTCGAAGCAAGCCTCTCGCTATGAAGACTCTGGGAAAGCTCCTTTTCTTTCCGCTCTTGCTCGCACTAGCCACACCGTTACCAACGCTCGCACAAAGTTCCGAGCGCATCATCTTTGCTTCTCGCAATATCTATCTTGGCGCCGACGTGGGAGTGGCGATGGCCAAACTCCCTAATTTTCCTGCAGCTGCTCAATTTATGTGGGATCAAGTCCGTGATACTGATTTCTCGCAACGAGCGCCCTTACTTGCGCAAGAGTTGATTGCCACTGGTGCCCAGGTAATTGGCATTCAAGAAGCCACCATCTGGCGCTGTCGCGCCGGCGTTTTTTCGGAGGAAGTTGTGGTCTATGACTTCCTCGCTCAACTGGTTCGAGAACTCAATGCACGGGGAGGAAAGTTTTCAGTTGCGCAGGTTGGAGATAAAGAGGCGGTCAATCCTGGTTTTGAGATTGCACCCATTCCTTATCTGACGATGGTGAGAGATGCGAAGACCTTCCAACCGCTATTTGGAAAAGATCGGGCTGCCTGCGGTTTCACGATTAGCGATGCGCTCCTTGTTCGTGATGATGTGGAAATCATCGACGTTGGCACTTCGGAGTATTCAGCTAAGTATTCGATCATCCCTACTTTGATGACGATCTACCGCGGATATACCTGGGCTGATTTACGGATAGGTATGAGCACCTTTCGGGCAATTACTACACACCTGGAGTCGCTCTGGGATAGCAATGAAATCCCAAACGCTGCAGAACAAGCAACGGAACTCATCAAAGATCTTCAAGAGGCAAAGATGCCCGTTGTGGTTATGGGAGATTTCAACAGCGATCCACGTGATCCTCGCCCATCAGATGCAGTGTCAATCAATCCTGGAGCGCAACCTTCGGCAAGTGAGAGGTGTGTGGCGCAAGTGAGTATGCCAACACCTGCGAATGCAATCGATACCTGCAACGCTTATTGGAAGATGGTTCGAGCAGGATTCACGGAAATCTCCTCTGACGTGATGGATCCAAAAAACTTTACCTGGGGAGCAGATGCCCTTCTTGCCGGTCCTGCACCCGATCGCCTTAAGGCAAGTATTGATATGGGTGGAAATGGAATTTTCACCGACCGCTTGGATTACATCTTCGTGAAGAATGGAGAGAGCGCCCTTAATGGAGCACTTATCGGTAATCAATGGCCAGAAGGTTTAGATACCTGGCGCTGTTCAAGCGATGCACAAATAGCGCTCTCGCAAAGTGGCGCTAATGGATTAGGAAAACGATTGCCGACAGCGCGTGAGGGAAGGTGCCTACCTTCAGATCATGCGGGGGTCGCTGGCGCTGCAGAGCTACCTGCCAACGATGGTCGCGACCTGGCGCTACCGGAGCGGGCGCGCTCGCCGTTGACCTTCTGGCCAGTGGTGGGTGGGCTTGCCCTACTTGCTCTCCTTGCTCTGTTTTCTCGCATCTGGCGGGCGCTCCGTCGGATCCGGAGTCGGAGGCAAGGGCAAAACCGGCGTGTCGAGTAAGGGGTGAATAGCATTCGAACATCTGTTCGGATACGCTATCCCCAGCGGGTAATTCTGTAAGGCTCAATGTCGGTGGTAATCCGTACCTTCGGGAGTGAGACAGATTTATGCAGGTCGAGACAGATTGATACGAGAGGTAGGCGCGAAATGGCACGAGAGGCACGTGAAAGCAAGGAGAGCAGTGAGAAGGCTGGAGACTCCAAGGCAAAGGCCGAGAAGGCAAAGGCGCTAGATACGGCGCTCGCTCAGATTGAGCGTCAATATGGCAAGGGCTCCGTCATGCGGATGGGTGAACGTCGCGCCGAGATCACCGAGGTCATCCCGACTGGCTCCATCGCACTCGATATCGCGCTGGGTATCGGTGGACTCCCTCGTGGACGGGTCGTAGAGATCTACGGTCCAGAGTCAAGCGGTAAGACAACTGTTGCTCTTCATGCAATTGCCAATGTCCAACGTGCAGGCGGTATCGCAGCCTTTATCGATGCAGAGCATGCTCTTGATCCCGAGTATGCAAAGAAGCTTGGCGTCGACATCGATGCCCTTCTTGTCTCTCAACCAGATACTGGCGAACAAGCTCTTGAAATCATGGATATGTTAATTCGCTCAGGCGCTATCGATATCGTCGTCATCGATTCAGTTGCCGCTCTTGTTCCGCGTGCGGAAATCGAGGGTGAGATGGGTGATTCACATGTTGGTCTTCAAGCTCGATTGATGTCGCAAGCTCTCCGAAAAATCACTGGCGCCCTTCACAGCTCCAACACCACAGCAATCTTCATAAATCAACTCCGCGAAAAGATTGGCGTCTTCTTTGGTTCACCAGAGACGACCACGGGCGGTAAAGCGCTCAAGTTCTATGCATCTATCCGTCTTGATGTCCGTCGCATCGAGACTCTTAAAGATGGACAAGAGGCGGTTGGTAACCGTACTCGCGTCAAGATCGTCAAGAACAAGATGGCGCCACCATTTAAGCAAGCAGAGTTCGACATCATCTACGGTGTGGGAATCTCGCGCGAAGGTTCACTCATTGACCTCGGTGTAGAAACCGGAATCGTCAAGAAGAGCGGCGCTTGGATTACCTACGAAGGTGATCAACTCGGACAAGGTAAAGAGAATGCTCGCGCCTTCCTTCGCGACAATCCTGACCTAGCCGATGAGATTGAGAAGAAGATTCGCGCTCAATTCACTATCGGTCAGATCGATCCTGCTCTTGCGGCAGCGGTTGAAGAGGCTGTTTCGAACGCGGATATCGACTTCTAATCCCCGTTACCTATGGATTACGAGCCTGACCCCTACTCGGTCGCTACAAAGATCGCTGTTGATGCGCTCTCACGTCGCGCACGGAGTAGGGGAGAGCTTGCAGAAATTTTGGCAAAGCGCGGAACCCCTGAGGATGTTGCCGAGCGCCTACTTGATCGATTGGTTACCCAAAAGTTAGTTGATGATCATGCATTTGCGCAGGAGTGGTCGCAGTTGCGCCATCGGAGCAAAGGGCTATCACGTCGAGTACTCGCGCAAGAACTTCGGAAGAAATCAATTTCGCCTGAAGTGATTGACGAGGTGCTCGGTGAGATTTCTCGTGATGATGAGATCATGGCGGCGCGGAATCTCGTTGCCAAGAAATTGCGGAGCCTGAGCCGTTTCGATAGCGAGGTTCAATACCGTCAACTTCATTCTTTGCTCGCTCGCAAAGGGTATTCGTCAAGCATCATCAGTGAGGCGATTCGCCTTGAGGTGGCTATCGCTTCTTAAATCCAGCTGGACACTTAGGCGCGGTGCCAGAGACCTTCTTTGTTAACTTTCCCTTGACACATGAAATAGTGATTCGTGGCGCTGCAGCCTTTTTGGGTGCGGCAACTTGGCTTGAGGAAGTTGCGCTGCTCCCTGTTGCTGGTGCTTGAGTGGCAGTCGCTGAGCTCTGGTTTGCTTGATTGAGTTTAATTTTCAATGTTGGCGCGGAGAAGGTGAAATTCTTGGCGTCAAGATAGACCCAATCACCTGACGTTTTTAATTCCACTGTCGAAACATTCTCTTTTCCATCGCTTGAGGTAATCGAGATTGAGGCAGATGTTGGCAACTTCTCCATTCCATAGAGACATTTGACCTGAGAGGCAGCCATCGAAAGGCCATATGTTCCTAGATTCTTCGCTTCGCTCTTTCCATCAATGTAGGGCCCGTAATGAGGAGCGGCGACGCGATAATCCAGAGTCCCAGTCTCCTTGTTGTAGACCGGAGCGGTCGCGGAATATGCGCTGGCATTAGTGGCAACTACTCCCACCACACCCCGACTCGGGCAACGCCGTTCTTCTGGATTAGCAACGAGTGCATTGCTCACTGTCCAGGTTTCATTGATGGCAAATGCATAATCTCCAATGTATGGAGCCCATACGTTATATGCATCGAGCGCACCGTCACGACCAGGATCTTCAACCATCATTCCGCCCTTGCCGGAGAATATTTGCTGATATGGGCGGCCAGATTGCTCTGTAGGAAATTTCAATTGGGGAAGATCAGATTTCTTCAACCACTTCCCTGCAAATATATTTTC
>JBEAMN010000121.1:0-3184 GCA_041165945.1 Actinomycetota bacterium | reverse complement strand
TCTTCCGAGGGCCAGAACATCCTGGCGGTGGCGATCAAGTCTTCTTCCAAGGTCATGCATCCCCTGGTGTCTACGGTCGTGCATTTGTCGAAGGACGATTAACCGAACAACAGATGGATGGATTCCGTCAGGAACTCTCACACGCAGGTGGTGGACTCTCGTCATATCCACATCCACGCCTGATGCCAGAGTTCTGGCAATTCCCCACCGTCTCGATGGGACTTGGCCCACTCAATGCAATCTATCAAGCGCGCTTCAATCGTTACTTACATAACCGTGGCATCAAAGATACAAGTGAACAACGGGTCTGGGCATTTCTGGGTGATGGTGAGATTGACGAACCAGAGAGCATCAGTGCACTCTCCCTCGCCGCACGCGAGCGACTCGACAATTTAACGTTTGTCGTTAATTGCAACTTACAACGCCTCGATGGTCCAGTTCGCGGCAACGGTAAAATCATCCAAGAATTAGAATCACTCTTCGGCGGCGCAGGATGGAATGTCATCAAAGTGGTCTGGGGTCGCGAGTGGGATGAACTCCTCGCCCAAGATCGCGAAGGCGCACTCGTCAACATCATGAACACCACACTTGATGGTGACTTCCAAACCTACAAAGCAGAAGATGGTGGATTTATCCGCCAACACTTCTTCGGAAAAGATCCACGGACCTCTGCAATGGTCGCCAACTGGAGCGATGAGAAGATCTGGAACCTCAAACGCGGTGGCCACGACTACCGCAAGCTCTATGCCGCATACCAAGCAGCAACTACCCACACTGGACAACCCACAGTCATCCTCGCAAAGACCATCAAGGGTTGGACGCTCGGCTCCCACTTTGAAGGGCGCAACGCAACTCACCAGATGAAGAAGATGACCGCCGAAGATTTAAAGGAGTTCCGCGATCGTCTACTCCTGCCAATAAAAGATGAGGAGCTAGATCCCTACCTACCGCCATATCTCTCCTTCTCTAAGGACTCTCCGGAGCATCAGTACCTCATGGAGCGCAGGCGCGCCCTCGGTGGCTTCGTTCCCTCACGTCGCGCAACCTCGCGCCCACTCCCAGCCCCGGCAGAATCTGCCTTCGAGAGCGCCAAGCGTGGCTCAGGCCACCAGGCAGTCGCCACCACGATGGCCTTCGTCCGCCTTCTTAAAGATCTCGCTAAGGACCCCGGCATCGGCCCACGAATCGTCCCGATCATCCCCGACGAAGCGCGCACCTTCGGAATGGATTCACTCTTTCCCACGATGAAGATCTATTCACCGCACGGACAGAAGTACACCGCAGTCGATCGCGAGTTGATGCTCTCCTACAAAGAATCAACAGCAGGAGTGATTCTCCACGAAGGAATTAATGAAGCCGGATCGGTGGCATCGTTTACTGCAGTAGGAAGTTCTTACTCCACTCATAACGAACCAATGATTCCTATTTATATCTTCTACTCGATGTTTGGGTTCCAACGTACCGGTGATTCATTCTGGGCAGCAGCCGATCAACTCGTCCGAGGTTTTGTCTTGGGCGCAACCGCAGGACGGACCACACTCAACGGCGAAGGTCTCCAACACGAAGATGGTCACTCGCATCTACTTGCATCAACAAATCCTGCAGTCATCGCATATGACCCAGCATTCGCTTACGAAGTCGGCTACATCATCAAAGATGGCATCAAGCGCATGTATGGCGAGAATAGTGAGAACATCTATTACTACCTCACCGTCTACAACGAACCCTATGTACAACCTGCAGAGCCAGAGAACCTAGATGTCGAGGGCTTACTCAAAGGTATCTATCACCTCAAAGCAGGAGTAGAGGGCGCCGAATCAGGAGCACATAAAGCGCAGATCTTGGCCTCCGGAGTTGCTGTTAACTGGGCGCTCAAGGCGCAAGAGCTCCTGCTCACTGATTGGAAAGTCAGCGCCGACATCTGGTCAGTGACCTCATGGAATGAACTCCGCCGCGATGGTTTAGCGGTAGATCGCCACAACATGATGCACCCCAATAATCTTGAGAAGGCGTATGTAGCCCAGAAACTTGAGGGAACGAGCGGCCCAATAGTGGCCGTCAGTGATTTCATGCGAAGCGTTCAGGATCAAATCGCGCCATGGCTAGGCGCTCGCTTCTCCTCGCTCGGCACCGATGGCTTCGGACTCTCCGATACCCGCGGAGCGCTCCGCCGTCACTTCCGCGTCGATGCAGAATCGATTGTCGTAGCTACGCTGGCACGACTTGCTCTCGAAGGAAAGATTGCAGCCTCTGTCGTTGAGCAAGCAATCGACAAATATGCGTTACATGATGTTTCTGCCGCAGATCCAGGAAATACCGAAGGTTCAGGCTAGATAAAAAAGTTTTAATTGACGCTCGCACGTCTAAAGAAGTAACCAACGAACATCAACATGATGCAGGGAATCAACATCGCAATCGGTAACCCAAAGATTCCGGCTGCAATCGCTACGACGTTCTTCACCACAAAGACCGCGAGGTTCTGAAAGAGCGCCAATTGCGAGATTACCGCGCTCGTTCCTAGATCGCTCCGCTCAATCCCTCGCAGGTTGAAGACCGCCCACATAAAGGAGAGGCCATATCCCCCACCGGCAAATCCAATGCCGCAGACCACTAATCCAAGAATCGGTGAGGAGCCGGCCACCACTTTGCCAAAGATGATTCCAAGGCCCATAGATAAGCCGCCAGCAATTCCAAAAACTGTAACCAGCTTCTCTAAGTTATATCTTTTCTCGAGTTTGCTGAAATTAAATCGCCCCAGAATCATCGCAAAGATGAAGATAAAGTATGGAACCACGCTGAGTGAAGCATCAAGGCCTAACTCTTCACGTCCATAGATTGATGACCAGTCAGCAGTAACGAACTCCAAGATGCTCCCAAAGAGAAGTCCGAAAGCGACTATCCAATCTACTTTCAGGGTCGTGAAGAACTTGGCGAGAACGAAGGCATCCTTCTCAGCCTCTTGCGGATTCTTACCCAAGAAGATTGGTGAGAGTTTCCGAATAATAATCAAAGTAACTACAGTGACAATCGCGCTGAGTGCAGTGACATGAATTTCTATAGAAAGCAATTTCGCAACAACAATTGAAATCACAGAGGTGAGCAGAGCGCCGATTGACCAAACCCCAGACATCCGAGAGGCAAATCCATTTTGCAACCGCTCCTGCATCCACATTGTCTGCGTCGT
>JBEAMN010000120.1:0-6046 GCA_041165945.1 Actinomycetota bacterium | reverse complement strand
AGCACGCAGCGCAACATTTGTCAGCGGTGTGGCATCGCTGTACGTCGCTTGATTAGCTTGAGTATCGAAGGTCGAACCAGCACTTGGTGGCACATCGACCAATTCATCTAAGGAGACAGTGCCTGGCGTACCGGAAGCGAGGCGCGCGGTAATTGTGTATCTGACGGCAAACTGGTTAGTAGCGCATGCTGTTGGCGTGTACGCAGTTGCAGCAGCGACCTTCGTCACCGTGATGGGCGCAGATATTCCGGAGAGATTAATTGCTGGAAGAGTTCCATACGACCCCGTGTGCTTCATTTGAGTACCGCTGGCAATCTGCGCCACCGGCTTCACGATCGGATCAGAAGTAGCCCCACTTAAAACGCGGAAAGTGTAAGTAGCTGTGTACAGAGTTTTTGATGTGAAATTTGAACCATTTTTATCAATCTCCATAACAACAAGCGTGTTATTGAAGGTGTCAGAAACAGTCTTGCCCAGGCGCTTAATCTGAATTTGAGTGCTTTCAAGACGCAAGGAACGAGTTGGCCACGAGGCAACAGATGCTGGCGAGATCCACATGACATCCTTATCGCCGGTGGCATCACCAGCGCCAGCAGTGCCCGTAGCGCCGTTCACCGTTATAACAAAAGTGCCACCTAATACTGGTGTCGTAGTAGAAACTGAAATTGAGTTTACTTTGTTTGCGTTGGCTGCAATTGTCTGGTCAATGCGATTAAATGTGTAATCACAGCCCGTTGCTGCCGCTCCAGTTCCAGCCAAACGAGGATCGCCATTAAAAACTTCTATCGTGTGCTGATGATCAATCGTCGTTGCCTTGTTTGCAGCAAGTAAGAAGTAAACAGTCGAGGTTCCGCTCGATGCCAAGCTAGGAATCTGCTGTAAATTGTCGGCAGAGTTCGCAAGTGAGATAAAAGAAGAGCCACTGGTCGCCGTGAATCCTGAAATCTTGACCCAGAGATTCTTCTTGGTTGTGGTATCGGTATTTGTAATTTTGTACGCAACGTAAGAGGCATTGATGCCACGACGGGAGTCGATATAAAAAATAGTTCCATGTTGAGGAGTAATTTTGATTTTTGCTGTGTTGTCGGAAAGCTCCGTGGTTGGTCCGAGTACGTTCCCACATGTGTTGTAAGCGAACGCTGGCGCTATAGAGAGAACTGTCAGAATTGAACCGGTGAGCGAAATAGACAAGGAGAGCGAAAGTAGCCTTCGCACGGACGCGAAAATCGAGCGCACACGAGTAGACCTAAAGTCCGCTGATCTCACCTTCGCCTCCATCTCAGGCCCTCCCGGAAGTCCTAGATATCTAGGGTCCTCGTGGTCGCCGAAAAATAGGACAACGGATAAAGGGTAGCCTCCGTTCCTGAGAACTCCCGTATTCGGTAGGGAGAACGGAATAGGGAGAACCTGACGTGGAGTTGGTTGTAGCGGTAGCCCTCGGGGCGATTATGGGAACAGCTCTCGGCCTTGTCGGCACTGGTGGCGCCATTTTGGCTGTTCCAGCTCTTGTTTACCTCTTCGACTTCCCCGCCTTAGAAGCAACTACCGCCTCGCTCGTGATTGTGATTGTGGCGGCGATGGTAAGTGCTCGGGCGCGGGCGAAAGCCGGACAAATCGATTATCGCCGCGCCTTAGTGCTCTGGGCAATTGGATTGGCCGGAAATGCGATCGGTGCCATCGCATCTCAGCGCGCTACAGATTTCATACTTCTCGTTGGAATCTCCATCATCATTCTCGCTGCGTCGATCAGTATGTTCGTGCGATCTTTCCAAGGCGAGATAGTTGCAAAGCATCGCCATCCCATTGCACTTCCGATACTCGGAACACTCATTGGCTTCATTGCAGGTTTCTTCGGTGTTGGTGGCGCCTTCCTCGTAGTGCCCACGTTGATTCTCGCCTTTGGAGTCTCTGCCCACATAGCCGCAGGCACGGGGTTGATTGTCATGCTCCTTAATAGCTCTACCGCGCTCTTGGTTCGCTATGAGTTGTGGAACGATGTTCAGTGGAAGATTCCGCTGGTGATTCTTGTCAGCGCAGTGATTGTTGCATGGGTAGCGGCTGAAAAGGGAACCCGATTGAAATCGAAATCTCTCGAACGCGGATTTGCCGGGTTACTACTTACAGTTGGCCTCTTTACCTTTATTGAGACGGTCTTTCTCTCCGCATGAACAAGACAAACTCTTGAGAACTCTCTCGCTTCAGTACAACTGACAATTCAGGGTCTTGTGATTCATGTGCGAAATTCGATAACTCCAGGACCGAATCGGGCACTTCACATCGAGCGCGTAGTGAGAGTTCGGCATAGCTATCTCCCACGACCACTTGGATAGATGTTCCACTAGGTATGTCGTTAGCGATTGCCAGAAACTGTTGCTTCAAGAGATCGGGAATAGGGCGAACATCTTCGTCGCCATGAATCCATTTCACATCTAACCATCGATTTGCCCCTGTTACTTGGTGGACAAAATCGGCAGCTAATCTCGTCAAGCCAGCGCTAATAATCGGATCTACCTGCATCTGAGCACGTAACTCTGAATCTATTTTTCGTAACTTCATTTGGGTTTGAGTCGAGATCGGACCAGTAGCGGAGAGCAATTCACTTATGATCTCTTTCGCCTGTGCATCAAGTTCCAAGATTTTCTCAAAAGACTGGTCATTCTTTTCGATTTCTGCGACCAGAGCCAAATTCTTACTCACCCGAGATGCTTGAAAAGTTTCTACTCGTTCAAAAGTTCGGTATACAAGAGTAAAAATTACTGCAACGAATAAAAAGGAGAAAAGAGTATTCAAAATAGGAAAATTAAAGATGAAGTTACAACTCTGAGGCACCAAAGAATGGAGTGGAGCCACTAGATAGAGAAATACCGGGTAGGCGAGCGCAGTAACCTGCCACTTTCCCCAAAGTAAAATAATGAACAAGCCATAAACAACAGAATTGATTACCCACTGAAAAGGTTGAGCGCCTACACACGTTAGCGGGTCCAAATCGAGGAAATAGATAATCGCAAGTAGCCCCAACGCCACCACGGTGCTTTCCATCCACCCTAATCTCTTTTCCCGAATAAAAGTCGTATAGAGAAGATAAGAGAGTGTGAGAAACCCAGAAATTTGCGAGAGCAATTGCCCTGCCCACCAAATTGAAAGGATCGGGAAGAAGAAGACCCCGAGCACTGCTGGGCCGAAAAGCGTTAAGAGCGCCATATAGCGCCCTAAATTCACAGCACTAAAAGAGGGAAAATCCATTGCGCGCGATGGGTTCTTCTCAGCAGTGGTAGGCAACTCGATGACGACGACTGTGCCACCCCCTAAATCGGAAGTTCGCTCACGTAATTCAAAACTCCCTCCCAAATCTTTAATTGACTTGTCCATCACCAAGGTTGTTCCAATGCCCATCTGTCTCTGCGAGTGCTCGGCTGTGCCGTTATCGGTAATCGTGATTGAGAGACGACCTCGCTCTCGTTCTTCTGTGTTGCTAATGGGCTCTACGGTAGTGCGCCAAAAGATTTCAATGCTGCTTGCCTTAGCGTGATCTGTTGCGTTCCGTAGCGCCTCTCGAATCACACGTTCGACTACCTCTGCTACCTGATTATCTAAATGAAGATTGATCCCCTGAGAGATAATTTTTACTCGCTCGTTTAAAGCCGCGCTGTCGATTCCCTTACGTATCGCGCCAATCACCGAACCTGAGCGGCGTTCCTGGGCACGGGTCATCAAAGACATATCTTTAGCGAGAGATTTTTCCAGTTCACTCCGCAAGTTCTCGATAGGAACTTCGCGGAGCGTCAATAACGAACGAATGGTATTCAAAGTTGTTTCATGGACCCGGATCACTAGTTCTCGCCAGTATCTCTGATTTGCTCGAGATTTTTCTAAACTCAAATTTTCTGACTGAAGATCCTCCATCTCCTTGTCATTGCTCTTAGCACGTGTGACCATACGATTCCAGCCATAGATGGCATACAGGCTGGTAGAAAAGATCATGAAAGAACTTATAGATCCACGACCGAGAAAACTGCCTGACCGAAGCAAACTAGTCGCCTCAAGGTAATAAGCAAGGAAATTGCCGAGTGCGAGCGCTGCAACGAGAGTGAGTGTAAGAATTTGCCGTCTTCCTAAGTTCATGAAGACCACCGCAAGGCAAAGGATTGCCACGAGAACGCTTAGCTGCATCCACGCAATTTCAGTTAATGGATCTATTGCCAGGTACAGGGTTGCTAACCCAAAAGAAAGAATCATCACCCAAAGACCTATCTCTTTACGAGAGAGCATGCCGCCAGCCAATGCAATGACGAACCCGATGATAATTACCAATTTAGTGAGTGCAGGAAGTTCAGCTCCTCTTCTCCAGAGAGCAAAAGCTAAAAGGAAATACCCATACCCAATCACCACGACTATGAGAGAGCGCCGTAGCCGCAAGAGCGCGTAGAACTCCGAAGTTCGGTGAATTATTTTCACCTCCACTCGCAGATGTTTTATTTGGAAATATGTAGAAATGAGTTTAAGCGATGAAGGTGCATTCCTGATACAGTCTGCATGTGAACGTGACAGATATGGCGGTCGATATTGCTATATTTGAAGATCACCCCATGATGCGTGAAGCTCTAGCGCACAACCTTGTCCTACATTTAGCGGACGTCACAATTATTTATAAGGGAAATTGCATCAAAGAATTTCTCGCAAACCAGCCTGGGTCAATTTTGCAGGGTAACAAACCAATTCTTGCAATCCTTGATCTAGACCTCGGCGATGGTTCTGATCCAATTGTGAACCTCTCTGAGTTAACTGAGCACAACATCTCAGTAATTGTTGTAAGCGCATTAGCAACGAGTCAAATGGTTCGACTGATGCTCCGCAATGGCGCTGCAGCGTATGTCAGCAAGAATGCTGAACCAGAAGCGCTCCGAGATGCGATTAACGCAACAATCAGTGGGAAGCAATACATGAGTCCTGATATTGCAGTGGCGCTACTTTCTGATGAAGAGATCTCGGTGAATCTCTCTCAAAAAGAGCGGGAGGCGCTCTCGCTCTATGCATCTGGGATGAAACTTGACGCGGTAGCGCGGGCGATGGATATTTCGCGAAGCACTGCCTCGGAATACATTCAAAGAGCGCGCAAAAAGTACACCAAAGCAGGAATCAACCTGCCAACGAAGACTGATTTATATCGACAAGCACAGAAGGATGGCTTGTTAAAGTAACCTTGCCCGCATGAGTGAGCAAGTGGCAAAACACCCCAGCGTGCTACGAGTTCAAGCGCGGCTTCACGAATTGGCTCTTCCTGGTGAGGTGCGCATCCTCTCTGACTCTGCCCGTAGCGCTAAGGAAGCTGCATCCGCTCTTGGCGTCGAGGTCGGCCAAATTTGCTCCTCGCTCATCTTTGCCAGCGCGGGAAATCCCATCTTGATTCTCACCTCAGGTCGCCATCGCGTCGATACTGAAAAGGTCGCCTCGGAACAGGGCCTACCAAAACTTGAGCGCGCAGATGCAGATCTAGTAAAGAGCGCTACCGGCTTTGCGATTGGGGGCGTCGCCCCGATCGCTCATATCCAACCGATTACTACTTATTTAGATCTCGCCTTAAGCGAGTACCCGGTTATCTGGGCGGCAGCCGGCCATCCACACGCCGTCTTCCCCACCACATTCGATGAACTTCTTCGCGTAACTGGTGCCACCCCGATTGCGGTGGCAACAGAGTAAGAGAGTGCGAGAGAATCGTGACATGGCTGTGAAGTTCCAACGATTCTCGCAAGAGGCAACTCAGGCGAGTAGTTCTAGCTTTTCAGAAATACCTATTCTTCTTGTCCATGGGATGGGTTCTGCCGACACGGTCTGGAAGCCACTAATTCCCCACCTCCAAAATTTCGGTGAGGTCATCACCTGCCTACTTCCCGGACATGGCGGCAATCCACTCGATCCTCGGATAACGATGGATCCCTATTCGCTCGCCAAGCATCTGCACGAAGAGATGGTGCGCGAGGGAATCGAGCGCGCACATGTCGTGGGGAACTCACTAGGTGGCTGGATAGTCCTTGAACTTGCCGGCCAC
>JBEAMN010000119.1:0-7075 GCA_041165945.1 Actinomycetota bacterium | reverse complement strand
CACCATTTATCTGGTACTCACTAGTTCCATTTCGAAACAGGATGCGAGAGATCGTCACCTCTGTGAACTCAATAGGCAATGCGCCATCAGTGTTATCGATAGTTACCGAAACCTCTGCGCGGCCAAGTGGCGGCCGACCTGTGGTCCCAGCGAAGATGACATCTTCCATCTTGCCGCCACGAAGACTCTTCGCGCCCTGTTCACCCATTACCCAGGTGAGCGCATCAATGATGTTGGATTTACCCGAACCATTGGGTCCGACCACACAGGTGATTCCTGGCTCGAAGCGAAGTGTGGTCGCAGAGGCAAAGGATTTAAAGCCTTTCAAGGTCAGCGCCTTGAGATACATCTACTCCACCCTCCCCACTACCTTGAACCGACAAGCCTTCAATCGATAAGCGCACGTACCCTAATACCCTAACTATCTCCTAGCGCTTCTTCTGGCAGTTAGGACAGAGATGGCTCGAGCGATTCATAAACCTCAACCTTTGGATGAGGGTTCCGCAACGAGGGCAGGGCTCGCCATCTTGAGCATATGCATTCAATTCGATGTCGAAATACCCGCTCTCGCCGTTGACGCGCCGGTATTGCTTATCTTCAAGAGAGGTTCCGCCAACTGTAATTGCACGAGCCATCACCGCGCGGAGCTCATCAAGCAATCGCTGCACTTCGCAGGCGCTTAGCTCGCTCGCCGGACGTTCTGGGTGAATCTTCGCCGCCCATAGCCCCTCATCGGCATAAATGTTGCCCACCCCGCTGACCACATTTTGGTTAAGCAAGACCCGCTTAATTTCACTTTTTCGTGAGCGGATTCGGTCGTTGAGCGCAGCAAGAGAGAGCTGGACGCGGTTGCCCTCGAAAACTTCGAGAAGGTCAGGGGCAATATGAGCAATCGATGCCGGAATGAATCGTGAAGTGGCTACGAGGGAGAAAGGATCATCGGTCATCTCTTCGGCCGCTAAATAACCAAAAGTTCGTTGATCGATAAAGTGAAACTCTCGCTCACCTCTCAAGAATTCAATTCGCGCACGTAGGTGTGGCGATCTGCTTGTTGGGACTTCTGGCAAATGGACTTGGCCGCTCATACCTAGATGTATCACCAGTGCATACGGTCGATCGAAGGCAAGCCAGAGGAATTTTCCTCGTCGATTTACCGATTCCACCCGTCCACCAATAAGTGGGTTTTTCGCGCTCCGCAACGAAGGTCCAGAACTTCGACGGACCGCGCGGGGGTGGAGAATTTTTATTGAGGCAATCTGTCGTGTCGGCAACCATTCATGTAGGTCACGTCGAACAGTTTCTACTTCAGGTAATTCAGGCACGATCGTTAGTACGTAGCGTTGTGAAGGCCATCGTTGCGGCAATCTGCTCTGCTTCGCGCTTACTCTTTCCTTCGCCGCGTCCGACAACTTTTCCATGGACAAGAACCTCTGCAACAAAATCTTTATCGTGATCAGGTCCAGAGTCGCGAACAACATATTCTGGAACGCCCAAATTTCTCTCGGCGAGCAACTCTTGTAGGGCAGTCTTTCCATCAAGACCTGCACCCTTCTCAAGGGCGCTACCAATTACCGGCGAGATTAAAGGCAAGATGATGCTCTTTGTTACTTCAAAACCTTTGTCCAGATAGAGCGCTCCGAAGAGCGCCTCTAATGAGTCGGCAAGTATCGATGATTTATCTCGACCACCAGAACTCTCTTCGCCTTTGCCAATTTTGATGTGGCTGCCAAGTCCAAGTGCACGAGCTACATCGGCGAGCGCAACAGTGTTGACAATCCCTGAGCGAAGTGGACTTAATCGACTCTCTGGTAGATCTGGATAACGTTGATACAACTCTGCGGTGACTATTAATCCCAGGACGCTATCGCCAAGAAACTCTAGGCGCTCATAAGTAGGTAGCCCGCCTAATTCGTAAGCGTAGGAGCGATGAGTGAGGGCAATTTCCAGTAGTTGCGCATCTATTTCGGCACCGAGAGCCTGAGTGAGGTCGCGATGCATGGTCTTACTTAAACCTCTAGAGCGTTACGGTCCCGATAGGTGCCACAAGTGGGGCAAGCAATGTGTTGTAAACGTGGTTGGCGGCACTGCTCACAGAGAACGGTATTCGCTGCGGTGGTACGCCACATGCTCCGGCGCCAACGGGTGCGGGCGCGGGAGAGTTTTCGCTTGGGAACTGGCATGGGAGAACTATCCCGCATCAGCCCCGGATTTGCCAAAACGAGCCGGCTATTGCCGCTCTTCCAGCCCTGGCAGCTCACGTAACTTGGCCCAGCGTGGGTCGATTTTCTGGTGGTTATGTCCTTGCGGATTTTCGCCAATTTTCTCGCCACACTCAGGGCAGAGACCAAGGCAGTCGTCGGAGCAATGTGGCGCAAGTGGAAGCTCCAAAATGACTGCATCTCGGATCGGAGGGAGTAGATCAATCCGCTCCTCAGTGATCAAGGGCGGTGGATCATCATCGTCATCCCAATCTGAAGGGATCTCATAGAAGTACAGCTCCTGGATCTGAACATCGATGGGAAGAGAAATTGGGTCGAGGCAGCGCACACATTCACCCACTGCTGAAGATGAAATATCACAAGTTGTGAGTACACCTGTAGAGACTGATTCGACGCGACCTGTTATTTGGAAATCAGCCTGAGACTCGATTGCAATGACGTCGATTCCAATTCGCTCAGGATTTGCAAAGCTCCGCCGGATTTCCATCATCTCGCCAGGTTGGCGTTTGAGGTCATGAATTGAGACGAGAAAATCAGATGCCGGTTGTGGCGCTGCCATAGCGCTCTACCTACTCGTCGGCAAGTGTGGAAAGTACATCCTTCTCACTTGCTCCAGCAATTCGCTCGCGTCCCTTTACGACTGCATCCATAGTCTTAGTGAGAATCACCTCAAGTGTTGCCAATCGGGAGTCGATGTACGAATCGACCTCATCTCGTTGCTCTTGAGCAGTTTGGTGGGCTTGACTCAAGATTCGCTCAGATTCGGTACGTGCAGCAATCACAACCTCGGTCTGTTCGACCAATCGAGCCGCTTCCTCACGGGCCATCGCGATTAATTGCTCAGCACTTGCTCTTCCCTCTTCAATGATTGCATCGCGATCGGTCAGCACCTTTGCCGCTGCATCTAAATCTGATGGCAGGCTCACGCGTACTTCATCCAACATGCCGAGTAATTCACCGCGGTGCACCACACAGGATGCACTTAACGGAACTGAACGGGCTTCCTCAACCATTGAAATGGCAAGTTGTAACTTCTCTAGTGATTCCATTTATCCCTTACCCCCTGACATCCGCTCAAGTAAGGAAGTGTGCACTGGAGCAGGTACATACGTTGAGACATCTCCGCCATAAGTGGCCAGTTCTTTTACGAGAGAAGAGGAGAGGAATGAATATTCAGGGCGGGTAGCCATGAATAAGGTTTCGACTCCAGAGAGTTGTCGATTCATCTGCGCCATTTGTAGCTCGTAGTCGAAGTCGCTCACTGCACGTAGGCCTTTGACAATTGCACGAATCTTTCGCTCCTTGCAGTAATCGATAAGTAATCCACTCCAAGAATCCACTTTCACGTTGGCAAAGGCCTTTACGGTTTCGCGAATCATCTCCATCCGTTCGTCCACGTTGAAGAGCGAGCCTTTGGTCCGGTTCACAAGCACCGCTACCACCACTTCATCAAATTGTTCACTTGCTCGTTCGATGACATCCAAGTGACCATAAGTGATGGGGTCGAAAGAGCCCGGGCAGACCACGCGCATCATGGGGACACGGTAGCAAGCAATCACCCACTACCGAAACTCAGAATTGAGCAAAATACACGGTTCCTTCACCATATTTCCGCTCTTTAATGGGGGTATATCCCTGGGGCCACGAAAATGCGTTCGAACGGCTTGCGCGCTCTGCGATGACAACGCCATCAGATCTAAGGATCTTCCTCTCAATAATTTTTGATAAGACTTTCTCAATAGTGGAATTAGGAACGTCATATGGAGGATCAAGGTAAATCACGTCGAAGTGAGATTCCTTATTTGTATCTAGATCAAGGAACGCATCGACGCTCATTCGTAGCACTGAGAATCTGCCAGTAACGACATTCTTTATTAACTCGTAATTCTCTCTGCAGACATTGGCGGCTTTAACATCTTTCTCAACTGCTATCACTTCAGCGGCTCCTCGAGAGAGCGCCTCTAATCCAACCGCTCCAGTTCCACCATACAAATCAAGGAGGCTAATGCCCTCACATGTACCTATTTCTGATTCGAGCGCGGAGAAGATTCCCTCTCTCGTTCTATCGGATGTTGGTCTAGTAACTCCAGCCGGGGTGACGAGAGTTCTCCCCTTAGCGCTGCCCGCGATGATTCGCACGAAAGAACCCTCACGCCTTCTCGATGAAATCAGCGCGCTCATCGCGTTCTAATTTCGCTAACTCATCACGTAGCGCAGGGAATTCGTTTAATTCAGGATCATTGGCAATAATCTCAATAGCGACTCTACGACTCCGCTCGATTATCTCCTCATCGCGCAAGACTCGTAGTAATCGCAATTGCGAGCGAGTTCCTGACTGTGCGGTACCCAGAACATCACCTTCACGGCGTTGATCAAGATCTACCCTCGCTAACTCGAAACCATCATTAGAAGCCGCAACTGCTTGCAATCTCTCCATGGCGCTGCTCTCCTGGTCAACTCTGGTCAGCAATAAACATAGCCCAGGTTTACTTCCCCGCCCGACTCGACCTCGCAATTGATGTAACTGTGAGATTCCAAATCGATCAGCATCGGCAATCACCATGACTGTCGCATTTGGCACATCTACGCCGACTTCGATGACCGTCGTTGCAACGAGTACATCAATTTCTCCTGAAGCAAACTTCTGCATAGTGCGATCTTTCTCTTCACTTGCCAACTTTCCGTGGAGTAATCCGACTCGAATGGATGAGAGCGGGCCCTGTGTGAGGAAGGTATATAGCGATTCCACTGAGTGCGCATCGGCAAGTTCGCCGCTCTCCCCACTTTCCCCACTTGCCCCACTTGCCCCACTTTCGATTCGCGGCGCCACCACATAGGCCTGCGCCCCACCTTTGACCTCTTCGCTAATTCGCTCCCATGCGCGCTCTACATAATGAGGTTTCTCTCCTTCATGAATTACGTGGGTAGTGATCGGTGAACGACCTTTGGGTAGCTCTCTGAGAGTAGAGATATCCAGATCACCGAAGACGGTCATTGCTACGGTACGTGGAATTGGCGTTGCGGTCATTACCAGGAGATGCGGAGGTAGTTGCGCTTTCAACTTCAGCGCATCTCGCTGTTCGACGCCAAATCTGTGTTGTTCATCTACGACAATCAATCCAAGGTCCGAGAATTCGACTCCTTCGCTGAGTAGCGCATGGGTGCCAATCACTATTCCTGCCGATCCATCTTTTATTTGTGCGAGGATCTCACGACGCACGCCTACTGGAGTTGAGCCAGTTAAAAGTACGACTCGAGTGGCTCGGTCGCTTCCACCAAGCATTCCTGCTGTGGCTAATTCGCCGAGCGTCGAAGAGATGGAACGGAAATGTTGTGCTGCAAGGACCTCGGTTGGTGCCAACAGCGCACCCTGACCACCCGTATCGACAACTGCAAGGAGCGCGCGCAAAGCCACGATTGTCTTACCTGAACCAACTTCACCTTGTAGAAGTCGATGCATGGGACGCTGAGATTTCATATCGCTTTCAATCTCATTTCCCACAGAGATCTGCCCTGGGGTCAATTCGAAGGGAAGGTTGGCATCAAATATCTCAAGCAAGCCTCCACTTCGAAAGAGTCGAGGTGTGGCATGTAAGGTCTCAAATTGATGTCGTCGTCGTGCAAGGAGTAGTTGAAGCGAGAGCGCTTCATCAAAAGTCAATCTCTCGAATGCGCGCGTTGCATCATCTTGAGAGTCAGGTAGATGGATATCTCGAAGCGCTTGATGAGCGCTCGGCAGATATCCTCGATAGTTATCGGGCAAAGTCTCCGGAATCTCATCGATAACATCGAGAATCGTTCGGATGCATTGACCAATCTTCCACGAGGGAAGCTTGGCTGTGGCTGGATAGACCGGAATCAACTTGCCAGCGAACTCTCCAGCGGCTTCATCAGTATCGGTGCCATCGGGGATGAGTAAGTATTCAGGATGAGCTAGTTGGCGTAGCCCTTTATAGGTGCCGATCTTGCCGGCAAATAAACCAGTACGACCCACCCGCATCTCACGTTCGCGCCAGGCTTGATTAAAGAAGGTCAGGGAGAGCTTCTTCTTTCCATCGCTGACTTTTACTTCCAGGATCGAACCTTTTCGCCCGCGCATCGGTCGATTATTGGTATCGACGATCTCCGCCAGCACTGTGACGACATCACCATCTTTCAACTGATCGATATCGGTGAGTTCACCACGAGCGACATAGCGACGTGGATAATGGCGAAGCAGATCCTCGACCGTTCTGTAACCAAATGCGGTGTTGAGCGCCTTTGCGGTGCGGTCGCCAAGAGCGCTAGAGAGTCTGGCGTTGAGTGCGACCATCTCGTCGACCTACTCGATTCCGATCAAGAGTGGATACCACGCTTGCCCACCTAAATATGTCGTCACCTCGATAGATGGGAACTTTTCATTAATTCGGCTAGCCAATAGAGCAACTAAATCTTCCGACGCCTGCACACCGCTGACTAAGGTAATAAGTTCAGATGACTCATTCACTAACTGCGAAATACCGTCCATCGCAACATCGACTTCGTCGGTGCCAGAGGCAATCACCACTCGATCTCTGAGCGCGATGACAGAGCCTTCAGCGATGAGTAATTCCCCTGCACGCATCTCGCGGGGCGCTTTAGCTATCGTGATGGAGAGCGTGCGCTCCGATGCAGCTTCCATCGCCTCCACTTCATCTGCTAATTCTGATTGAGCGCTATCGGAGTGGGTGGAGATCGCCGCCAGAGCTTGGAGTGGTGAGTGCGAGCGGATGACCGCGACTGTTTTCCCTTTGCCCTCCAGTTCTCTCGCTGCAACCAGAGCGCTCTCGTATCCGTGGAAATCGTGTGGGATGAGAATGACTTCATCGCTGGCAGCG
>JBEAMN010000118.1:0-10422 GCA_041165945.1 Actinomycetota bacterium | reverse complement strand
CTGGCTTGATTCTTTCTCGTACTACCCGTACTTTCCGCTCAGAAGTCCTCGGATAACCGGTCACGTATCTGCAAGGGGAAGGCAGATAAGTGAACGTGCGCCCCGAGGGCTTCGCTATTTCAGCAGAGAAAAATGGAGAGAAAAATGCAGAGAAAAATGGAGAGAAAAATATTGCGGGCTTAAAAAATTACAGCGCTGATTATTAAAGGGCAGATAAATCATCTGGTGCGCTTCGCCCAGCTTTGAAACTCTCAGGTGCGCTCAACTCTTCGGTAAGTGGCAACGAGCCAAGGGATTCCCAGAGACCATCTCGATAGTCAATCCCATGTAACTCACCTTGCACTCGGAAGAAGTGTGCAGCATCGCGCGCTAGCCGCGGAGAGACTTCAAGGCCAAGGAGCGAGGCGAAGACCTTTTGAAGTGGGCCTTCGGTTGCTCGCCTACGCCTAGACATCTCTCGAAGGGCCTGAATGTGTGGCAATTGTGAGCCTGCCGCTTGCGCGCTGATCTCGTCGATCCACCCCTCGATCAGGGCAATGAGTAGCTCGAGTTTCTTAAGCGCTGCAAGTTGAGCCTCGCTCTCCTCGGGGGCGAAGAGACCATTTTGAATTGCTTCATTGATCGCTTGCGGATCTCCACTCAATTGCTCAAAGTCGCCTTGCACTTTGGCGATATCAACATGAATGCCAGCAGAGTATGCACGCACCGATTCAATGATTGCATTTTTTAACCACGAATTGTGCGCAAAGAGTCTGGCTGCAGCTGATTCACGAAGGGCGAGATAATGTAAGACTTCACCAAATGGAACATTTAATCCCTCTGCATACTTAAGTGCATTCTCTGGTATCAAAATTGCGCGCGCTGGTTCTATGAGAGGGATGCCTACATCTCCAGCGCCAGTCACCGAGTGAGCAGCGCTCTTTAGCGCTTCACCAAGTTGGGTGGCGAACATGATTCCACCAATTTTTTTCATCATCTCATTCATCTGCGCGAATATTCCAGCCATCGCCGGTTCAACTTCAGATGAGAGTGCAGAGCCAACAGCATTACCTAATGAGTGTGATAGCGGTTCCACTACTGCACACCACGTTTGAACAGAGCCATCTATCCACTCTGAACGTCTCCAGGTTTGACCAGGAAGTTCTGGCGCAGAATAGAGAACGCTCTGATCGAGCCAGAGATCTGCAACTCGAAGTGCATCTATTGATTGATTAATGAGCTCACGGGCAAGAAGACCGTCATCTCGAAGAGTGGCGAGTTCGCGTACCGTCTCTGGAGATAGCGTGGAGCCATCGCCACCGGAACTAAATGCGCGGCCTAGGCGAGAGAGCATCTCGCCCAACTGGCTAAAGTCAAAGCCACCCATTCCTGCATCCATACCTGATTGTTCGCTCACGCTTTCGCACACCTATCTCTCATAATCACTATAACGCCGCTGAAGTTCCGATTCATTCCCGCCACCCAACAGGGCAGGTCAGCGGCTGACGGAGGCAATGGATACCCTAGGCGCGTGTCCGCATTGGTCTGGTGGTTAATTCCGCTCGTCGCCTGCACCGGCGCCCTGCTCTATGTCTGGTGGTCGATTGCTGCAAAACGTCGCCAGAATACATATAAGAGTATTGCCGAATACGAGAATTTTCGTTCCGCTTTTGCCAAAGAGAATCCTCCGTCCCGAAAAGATAAAAATTGATTAGGAGAGCATCGCGCCTCCAACTCTTCTCGGTAGCAGTTCTTGTGATCTTCGCACTGCTTGCACCCTTGCCATATGTCCTCGTTGAACCGGGAACTCCGAGTGACACTCTTGGCAAAGTGAAGGGAAAACCTGTTCTAGAGATTGTCGGAACGAAAGCCCGTCCCGCTAAAGTCTTTCCGACTACGGGAAAATTAAATCTTACGAGTATTTGGGTAACTAGTCCTAGCTCTCATCTGCAGACCTTTGAATTGTTACGGGCATGGATCGATGGTGAACGCTCAGTGCAACCACGGGAAGTTTTCTACCCTAAAGATGTAGATCCCAAGGAAGTTATCGATGAAAATGTAGCGGATATGAAGAATTCACAACTTTCTGCTCAATTAGCAGCGCTAAATTATCTTGATATTCCCTACACACAGAATTTGATTGTCGAGAATTTCACAAAGAATTCTCCGAATAAGACCATCTTAAAGAAAGGCGATCAACTGATCTCTTATGCTGGCCAGAAGATTTACTCTGCCAGCCAGCTGCGAGCGCTGATTATTTCAACAGAATCAAAGACAGTCCAAGCCACAATTCTTCGAGCGAAAAAAGAAGAGGAAATCACCTTACAGGTACGGGCAAATGCAATCGGTGTTCTTATCTCTGAGGATTACAACTTGCCTTTCACTATCAAAGTTAATTTGAAGAATATTGGTGGACCCAGTGCCGGTCTGATTTTTTCGCTCGCAGTCATCGAAAAACTTACTAAAGAAGATTTGGTACGTAATCGAAATATTGCCGGCACGGGAACAATTACGCCTGGTGGGAAGGTTGGGCCAATTGGTGGCATCGAAGAGAAATTAATTGGCGCAGCTCGCGCCGGTGTCACGCTCTTTCTCGCCCCTGCTGAAAATTGTCCTGACATTCGTCATATCCCCAAGGGCCTACAAGTGGTTCCAGTCGAGAACCTCACCGAAGCTATTACAGCCCTTCGTGAACGTGATCGTGAGCGCCTGCCAATGTGCGGGTAATCCGAATCAACCCCTTTTCGCTGGTAGTGGGAGCTGCTTTTCCCAGCAACCTGTAACTTTCCTGAGTTCGCACCCATTCTGGGAACTGAGTAGCCTCACCCCATGACCTTCTCTATGCCTATGCAAAACGGTCCACGAAGCGGACGACGAAGCGCACTGCCACTGACCATCACCATCCTTGTTGTCCTCGGTGTGATTGCGGTGAGCTTAAGTGGCTTCTATGCCGATTTCCTTTGGTTTCGTTCGGTGGATTATTTAGAGGTATGGCAGACGACCTTCTTCACCCGTTCCGCACTCTTTCTCATGACAGGTGCACTCACTGCGTTAATCGTGATTGCCAATATCTTGATTGCCTATCGCTCTCGACCAGTATTTGCTCCGCTCAGTATCGAAGCAGATAACTTGGAGCGTTATCGCTCGCAAATCGAACCGATTAAGCGAGTTGCGGTCCTGGGTGGATCGCTAGCAATCTTCTATTTTTCAGGTTCAGCAGGATCACAACTCTGGCGGCCTTGGCTCGTATGGCGCAACGCGACACCATTCGGCGAGAAGGATCCCCAATTTAATTTAGATATCTCCTTCTTCGCATTCAAATTACCTTTCTACCAAGCGCTAATCGGTTGGTTTATCTCCACAATGATCATTGCGCTCCTTGCAGCGGCTGTTGTCCACTATCTCTACGGTGGAATTCGCCCACAAGGTCCTGGAGATAGAACGACAGTCGCAGCACGAGTACAACTCTCTGTTCTTTTGGGTTTCATCGTTTTAGTGAAGGCAGTTGCCTATTGGTTTGATCGTTATGCCCTTGCGCTAAAAGATGATCGAATCATCACAGGGCTCACCTTTACAGATGTCAATGCAGTTTTGCCAGCAAAAGCAATCCTCGCTGGAATTGCAATTATTTGTTCCCTACTTTTCTTTGCCAACATTTTCCGTAAGTCATGGCAACTTCCTGGCGCTGGTGTAGTTCTACTTGCAGTCAGTTCACTAGTGATCTCAGGTCTATATCCAGCAGCAATTCAGCAATTCCAAGTAAAACCAAGCGAATCGACAAAGGAAGCTCCATACATCGAGCGCAACATCAAAGCAACGCGCGCAGCATATGGAATTGATAAGACTGAAATCGTCGAGTACTCCGCAACGGTCAATACTGAAGCTGGGCAGCTCGCAAAAGATGCTGTCACCATCAACAACATTCGCTTGATGGATCCCAATGTCATTTCGGCAACTTTCCGCCAACTTCAGCAGATCAAGCCCTACTACACCTTCCCTGAATCACTTGATGTCGATCGATATCTCATCAATGGGCAGGTTCGAGATGCAGTAGTTGCAGTTCGTGAGTTGAACATTGAGGGAAATCCCAACCGAAACTGGATTAACGATCATCTCGTGTACACCCATGGATTCGGTTTTGTGGGAGCTTTCGGAAATACCCGAGATGCCGATGGAAAACCAAACTTCTTCCTACGCGACATTCCACCGACAAAGACCCTTGGTAATTTCCAGCCTCGAATCTATTTCGGAGAGAATGTTCCGGATTATTCGATTATTGGCGGAAACACCAGCAACTCTCCTGTTGAGTTTGATTATCCCGATGATGCATCGCCCAATGGTGCGAAGACCTACACCTATACCGGCAAAGGTGGCGTTCCAATCGGGAATCTTTTCGCGCGCGCGGTCTTTGCAATTAAATATCAAGAGCAACGAATTTTACTCTCGAGTCTGATCAACTCAGGTTCAAAGATTCTATTTGAGCGTAATCCTCGTGAGCGCGTTGCAAAGGTTGCTCCTTGGCTCACGCTCGATGGAGACCCTTATCCAACAGTTGTGGGTGATCGGGTCCTTTGGGTTATTGATGGATACACCACGAGCTCTGGCTATCCCTACTCTCGTAAGGTCAATCTCTCCTCTTCTACTGCAGATGCATTGACCGCTAATTCAAATGCAATCACTGCTCAGCGAAATGCATCTATTAATTACATTCGAAACTCAGTCAAGGCAACAGTTGATGCATACGATGGAACGGTAACTCTTTACAAGTGGGATGATAAAGATCCAGTCCTTTCCACATGGTCAAAGGCATTCCCGGGAACTCTCAAAGAAAAGAGCGCGATCTCGAAAGAGTTAATGCTCCACCTTCGTTACCCTGAAGATATCTTCCGTGTGCAACGGGATATTTTAAGTTCGTATCACGTCCAAAATGCCAACGCTTTCTATGGCGGTCAAGATTTCTGGAGGGTCCCGCGCGATCCATCAACCTTTGGTGGGAATGCAAGTGCGCAACCTCCGTATTACCTCACTTTAAAGATGCCAGGTGAAGAGAAAGAGGCATTCTCACTCACCACTCCATTTGTTCCACGCGGTGGGAGAGAGAACCTCGCTGCATTTGTTGCTGTAACGGCAGACCCGGGTCCAAATTACGGAAAGATCAAAGTTCTACAACTCCAGCGGAGTACCAACATTGCCGGACCGTCACAAGTCTCATCAAACTTCGAAGCAAAGCCTGAAGTTGCAACTTCACTCTCGCTCTTGCGTCAAGGTGGATCAAATGTTGAATTAGGTAATTTGCTCACCCTTCCAGTGGGTGGAGGATTGCTCTATGTACAGCCGGTATATGTGCGAGCAACTTCCAATACCGCTGCATATCCACTCCTTCAGAAAGTGCTCGTCTCCTTTGGAGATCAGATTGGATTCTCTGACACGCTCAAGGGTGCCCTAGATCAAGTCTTTGGTGGCGACTCTGGACAGCGCTCCTCTGGCGTGGTCTCAGGCGATGGCAGCACTGCAACGACGACTGCAGGGCAGAGCCTTGCAGATGCGCTGCAACGGGCTCGACAGGCGCTCTCTGAAGCACAAGCTGCGCTTACCAAAGGTAATTTCACCGCGTATGGCAAAGCGCAGGATGCGTTGAAGCAAGCCATTAATGATGCGATTAAAGCCCAAACCCAGAGTCAAACAGAGGGTGAGAGTCAGAAGAAGTAATTACTCGTATTGGCCAGTGCTATATCTGAGTTGAGCCTGGCCATAGCGCACTCTTCCTCGCTTCTCTTCTTCTCTACTTACCTCTATTCATCTCTACTCATCTCTACTCATCTTTTCGCATCTCCTCGCATCTTTCCTCTACTCATCCCCTCGTCTGGTGTGTACGCAATTTGGTCGAGTTGTCGCATCCGCCCTACCATAGGGCTACCGACGCGGGGTGGAGCAGCTCGGTAGCTCGCTGGGCTCATAACCCAGAGGTCGTAGGTTCAAATCCTGCCCCCGCTACTAGTTATATCTCTATTACATCTCCGTACTCTTTGAGCCTTCTGCTCTCGATATTTCGCTTTCGATATTTCGTTCATTATTTGGAAGTGAAGTTCCGTAACCTGAGCGAATTAGTCACCACTAAGAGGCTTGAGAGCGCCATAGCGCCACCGGCATACATGGGGTTGAGATTGCCGGTCGCAGCGATGGGAATACCGATAACGTTGTAAATAAATGCCCACCCGAGATTCTCTTTGATGATGCGTAGCGTCTTACGCGACAGTCGAATCGAATCAAGAGCAGCGCTTAGTGATGAACGAATTAACGTGATATCTGCAATTGCTATCGCACTGTCGGTTCCTGTTCCCATAGCCATACTGACATCCGCTTGCGCAAGTGCAGCGGCATCATTGACTCCATCGCCAATCATCACCACTCGATGACCTTTGCTCTGGTACTCCTTAACGATCTTCACCTTATCTTCAGGCAAGACCTGTGCCCGAAATGAGGAAACTCCAGCGAGATTCGCAATATGTGCTGCTGCAAGCTCGGAGTCACCGGTAACGAGAATACTTTCATAGCCAAGGCGAGTGAACTCTTTAATTGCACCGGGTGAATCACTCTTAATTTGATCACCAATCTCGATGAGAGCTCGAGCGCTTCCATCGAGAGAAATCAGGATTGGGGAACGCCCGCGCGCTTTAATCTCTTCAATCTTTGCAAGAATCTCAGGTGTATATCCTGCAGTGCCGTAGGCAATCGCTTCAGGGGAGCCAATCAATCCAAGATAACTCTTGCCTGCAATTTCTACTCTTCCTGCAACGCCACGTCCAGAGTGAGATTCGAACTCTGAAATCAGGCCGAACGAGCAATTTTCACCTTTTGCAAGCGAAACGATTCCGCGAGCAATGGGATGTTCACTCTGATTCTCAATCGTTCCAGCGATGGAAAGAAGAAGTGAGCGGTCGATTCCAAAAGTCTCGACTGAAAGTATCTCAATTTTTCCAGAAGTGACCGTACCTGTTTTATCGAGGAGCAGAATCGTGCTCCCAGAAGATTTATCGCTCTGCTCTAGCACCGCAGGGGTACGTAAAATAATTCCTAATTGCGCACCTCTTCCAGAGGCGACCAGGAATGCAATAGGGGTAGCAAGACCAAGTGCACATGGGCAGGCGATGACCAATAACGTGATTGCCGGAGCAATCGATTGAGCAACCTCTCCACTAATAATCAACCAAGTCAGAAAAGTTGCGAGCGCGAGCGCAATGATTGTTGGGACGAAAACCGCAGCTATTCGATCTGCTAATCGAGCAATAGGAGCCTTTTCACCCTGTGCCTGCACGACCATCCGGGTTATTCGAGCGAGTTCAGTCTCTGCACCAACCCTCTCGGCGCGCACGATTAGACGCCCATTTATATTGATGGTGGCGCCAATAACGCGCGAGCCAGGTGTCATGTGGATGGGAAGGGATTCACCAGTTATTAGGGAGAGATCTACATCGCTCTCACCTTCAACAACGATCCCGTCGGTCGCGATTGCCTCTCCTGGACGGACCATGAAGAGGTCACCAACGATTAGGTGATCAATAGGGGCGAGAATCTCTTCGCCATTGCGAATTATCGAGACCTCCTTCGCACCAAGCTCCAAGAGCGCGCGTAGCGCAGCCCCGGCACGAATCTTTGATCGAGTCTCCAGGTAGCGCCCAAAGAGGATGAAGAGCATCACCCCTGCAGCAACCTCGACGTAAATCGATCCGCTCTCGGTCGCATGGGCGTAACACGACCAGATAAAGGCCGAGAGAGTTCCAATGGAAATCAAAGTGTCCATATTTGGATGGCGAAGTGAGCGCAAGCCCACCCGGTGGATTGGCCATCCTGCGATAAAGACAACGGGCAGGCTCAAGCCAATCGCCAACCATCCCCATGGTTCACTTATAGGGCGGAGAATGTTAAGCGAATCGAGAATCGAGTAAATCACCTCATTGATCTGCGAATGAAGTGACATCACCATCGAAATCACAATGGTCGGAATTGCAAAGATGAGGGCAACTACTAATCGCCAACCAAGTGCCGGTGTCTCTAGGAATTGATTATTGCTTGCGCTGAGTAATTCGGCTTTATATCCGACGCTAGAGACCGCTCCCAATAGATCTGCAATCTCGACGCTCTCAGGAGCAATCACATGTGCGCTTTCCGTCGCAAAATTAACTGTCGCACTTACCCCAGGCATCTTGTTTAGCGAGCCTTCGATTGAGGCGACGCACGAACTGCAGGTCATCCCACTTAATTTGAGATCTATCTCGCGTACATCCACGTTAGTAGATTAGCCCTAAGTAAATTAGAGGGCGAAATACCGGAGAATCTCCTCGTGGAGCGCACCGTTGCTACTAATTCCATTAGCTCCATTGGGGCCATCAACACCGGCAAAATCAGTGAACCGACCGCCAGCCTCCTGCAGGATGATTGCTAAGGGCGCCATATCCCAGAGAGCAAGTTTTGGCTCGAGCGCACAGTCGACAGCGCCTTCTGCCACGAGCATGTGCGACCAAAAATCACCATAACCTCGCGTTCGCCAGACCTTCTCGGCAAGGCGTAGTAATCCCGGATGGAGATCTCCCCAACCATCATTACGTTTACCAGTCGATGGTGATGCGAAGGTTGAGATTGAAAGCGATGCATCTTCCAACTCTCGTACTGCAGAGACGTGTAGTCGGCGCGTCGATGAATTCTCGAGATTATTTACTTGATCACGTTTTTCGCTAAAACCATTGATGTGGAGAAAAGCTCCTTCACCTTTACTTGCATACCACCGACGAAAAAGCGCTGGTGCACTTACTACTCCAACAAGTACTTGATCTACTTCCATTAACGCGATCAAACTTGCCCATACCGGAACACCACGTACGAAATTCTTTGTTCCATCAATCGGATCGATGACCCAATAGCGAGCACTTCTATCGCCACTACCAAATTCTTCGCCAACAATCTGATCGTCGGGCCTAGCAATCGATAGCACTCTGCGAATCTCTTCTTCGATGGCCTTATCAGCATCGCTTACCGGAGTCAGATCAGGTTTAGTTTCCACGTGAAGATCTACAGATTGGAATCGCGTCATCGAGATTCGGTCAGAGAGATCGGCCAAGTGGAGCGCTAATTCCAGATCGCTCATGGCAACTAGCTGAGCAGGGCTAGCGGGTCGAAATTCACTCACCTGAGAAGGCTACTTGATGGTCGTGAGCGGTCGCGGGCAATTGAGGGCTTTTCGAGCAAGGCAACTATCTGACCAAGGCTTTTTTGACGAGGCAAGAATCTGCTTAGGGTTTTTCTAACGAGGCAAGAATCTGCTGAAGTACGGCGACTCGACTCAACCGCTCCTGATTATCTTTCGCCCATTCATTGAGCGCACACTCACTTTCATTGTGCGAGCAACTCTTTGGGCAGTATTTGGCAATCTCAGCGCAATCTGGAAAAGCAGCAACCACGCCATCTTTTTCAACGTGCGAAAGACCAAATGAGCGAACACCTGGTGTATCAATAATCCAACCACCGCATTCAAGCTCTAACGCTAAAGCGCTTGAAGAGGTATGGCGACCTTTACCCGTAGCTTCGTTGACTGCACCAGTTTCACGAACGCCACTCTTCACAATTTTATTGATTAATGTGGATTTTCCTACGCCAGAGTGTCCGATGAGGACCGTTACCTTCTCTCCAATGAAATCCATGAACCCCTCTGGTTCCCGATCTTTCCGAAGTTCAAAGGTAGGTAACGCCATCGCCTTGTACGTGGCAAGGAATTCCTCTGCCGAAGCGAGGTCACTCTTTGTCATCACCAGGATGGGAGTAATTCCTTCAGCGAAAGCAGCAACGAGTGCGCGATTGACGAAGCCATGTTTTGGTTCAGGGTTTGTAGTTGCTGAGACGATTGCTAGGTAGTCGACATTTGCCACCAAGATTCGCTCACTGCCATCTTCGGCACTTCTTCGCAGGGCATTCTTCCGCTCTGCTATCCGAACAATCCGCGCGAAATCTTCACGGGCTTGGTTAGCCTCAGGAATTCCCACCACTGAAACTAAATCACCTACGACAACTGACCGCCGTCCAAGTTCGCGGGCAGTCACAGCAAAGAATTCTTGACCTTCATCGGTAGCGCAGGTAACGCGTCCTCTATCAACAGTTATCACTCGCGCTGCTACTGCATCGTGAAATTGAGGTCGATCTTTACTCCGCGGTTTAGAAGACTTGCTGGGACGGGTACGAATATCTTCTTCATCGTACTCTCGCCGATTACGCATAATTAAGGTTGCACCTGAATTTGTGCGAGCATCGAACTCCAGAGCGCTGGAAAGTCGGGGAAGGTTTTTGAAGTAGTTTCGATATTTTCGACGAGTATGTCAGGAGTTTTCAAGGCAATCATTGCTGCTGCCGTAGCAAGACGGTGATCTTCATAGGTGTGAAATGTTCCACCATGTA
>JBEAMN010000117.1:0-8873 GCA_041165945.1 Actinomycetota bacterium | reverse complement strand
GCACTACATGGGGACCCTTACGCTTTCGAGAATTGTAAGAAATCTCAATCATCGCAGGTGGCCGCTTGGGTGAAGAATTTCCCACTGCAGTTAAACCACCAAAGCGCGCAAGCGCCTTTGCACCCTGATGCACGGTGATTTCTACTGGTGACTTACCTAGAGCTTTGCGCGCTTGGGTTGCCATCCACTGTGGACTCTTCATATTTGATGGCGTATGAATGAGATCTCGCGTTAACAGCGTTCCCTCTAACATCGCCACAGCTTCTTTCACGTCGTACTCTCGTAATACAGTAAATGTTGGAGCTTGTTTGCTCGAGATAATTTCCTTACTCCCGCTTAGCTTGAATTGATACGCCGCCAATGCAAGCGCTAACGCATGGGCGCGAGTCAACTCGCCTTTGCCGCCACAGAGCGAAGCGCAACTCTTGGAGCTCCCTCGGAGTTTTCTCCCGATAGCGCTCCCAGCTTTCACGAGATCGCTGCGCGTGCCATCGCCAATTCCCACAAGAAAGATGCTATTTAATGCGGATGCGTTGCCAGAAGTGACAGGGATGTCAAGAAGTTCTCCTGCTTTGCCCGTCAGTGAATGTCGAACCAACAAGTCATTGAGATTTACATCAAAAGACTTAAGGAAAGTTCGAACCTCGCCACCTGCCTCAAGAAATACTTTGGCAGGCTCACCTTTTTTTACAGGTATCGCAAGCACATCACTTTTTCGTAAAGTGGAGGAGGTGTGCGGAAGAATCCGAGGGTGCTGCTGAGCGGTAGGTCGAGGCACTTGCTAACCGTAGCGCCTGTCAATGGCGGAGCAAGCGAAAGAGCGCTACTCCGATCACGCCACTTATGAGCGAACCGGCCATCACTGCGGTAACCGCGAGATCCTGAAGTTCCGGCTCGGTAAATGCCAACTTAGCGATAAAAATGGCAACAGTGAATCCGATTCCCGCGGTGCTGCCGACCGCAACAAGAGCGCTATTGGCCGTTTCTGGTGGAAGTTGCGCCACCCGCGCAGCAACGGCTGCCTTTGCGGTGAGAAAAATACCGAGTGGCTTACCCACCACTAAGCCCAAGACGATTCCCCACGCGATGGGTGAGGTACGTGCTGCATCTATCGCAGAGGCGGAGATCACCACGCCAGAGTTTGCGAATGCAAAAAGTGGCACAACCACAAATGCCGAAAATCCATGGAAGTTACCTTGTAATTTCTCGACAAGTGTCAGTCTGCCATCTTCAATATCTTCAAGTCTTTTATCGGTGATTGTGATTGCTGGAGTGAGTAAACCCATGATTACACCGGCAAGAGTTGGGTGCACTCCTGCCTTATATAGGCTAAACCAGAGTAACAATCCCACAATTGCGTAGACATAACTCTTCATCACTCCGATCTTCTGTAAGACCAGAACTGCAAGCGTTGCTCCGAGCGCGGCAAGTAACCATGAGAGGAGAGCGCCCGCTGAAAAAACGAAAGCGATGATGATAATTGCGCCGATATCGTCGATGACTGCCAGAGCTAAAAGGAAAGATTTCAAACCATCTGTAGCCCGCGAACCCATCAATGCAAGAATTCCTACCGCTAAGGCAATATCTGTTGCTACCGGAATCGCCCACCCTTCCGGAGCGGTTGATCCTGCGATGGCTAGATAAATCAGAGCCGGAATCGCCATGCCACCTATCGCGGCAAAGAAAGGCGCGGCAGCCTTGCGAATTTCAGATAGGTGTCCAGAGGTAAGTTCCCGTTTGATCTCAAGACCAACAACAAAGAAAAAGATGGTCATCAACCCATAGTTAATCAATTTGAGAATAGTGAGCTCTAGATCTATCCCAAGGGGTTTGAGCGAGAATGAAAAATCTAAGGTCTTGAAATAAGCATCAGCAAAGGGTGAGTTTGCAATGAGCAAGCCAAGAGTTGCTGCGAAGAGTAAGAGGATTCCAGAGGAGCTCTCTTTTTCGAGGAAATCTCGAAACGGAGCAAATCTATTTTTTGACAAGCGCTACGGCAGCAGAGAGGCACTCGGAGAGTCGGTTCGCTTCATCTGCATTGAGTTCAACTACCAAACGTCCGCCACCCTCGAGCGGTACACGCATCACCAGGCTCCGGTTCTCTTTGGTGACCTCCATAGGACCATCACCGGTTCGGGGTTTCATAGCTGCCATTCCCGAATTATCTCGCACTCTCGCCAGCCTGGGAAATTAGGGCCGCAATCCGAGCCCGCCCCCGCTCCAACACCACCAATACTGCCCGTTCCGGGACAGAGAGGAGCCGGGCAATCTCAGGTATCGAGCGGCGCTGTAGGTAAACCAGGGTGAGGATTGTTCTCTCCTCCTCCGGCAGGCGCTCGAGCAAGTCGAGAAAGGGGCTCATATTGGTGAGGTTACCTCCAAACCTTGGTAAATCCTTAAGGCTTGAACTTCCCGATACTGACCAAATCAGCTCCGTATTTGGCGGGCAAAGCGGTGCAAGCTGAGCCAAACCCCTAGAGCAAGTCCAGGTTTTATCAGGGTTGCTAGCGCTCCAGTTAACTCTTCATTCCATGTAAAACGGGTGTGAGCAGGATCGAGCGCTTCTAACTGAAAGTAGCCCGTTCCGCGAAGCCACCTGCCGTAATGGAGGACATCGCAGCGATGCGGCGGCTCCCATGTACGAACCTCCATGTGATCCCAGATGCCCAACAGAGCGCGACGTGGAAATACTCCGGTAAACGCCGCAATTTTCGTGCCCACTCCACCGTGATCCTCAAGCACATCCACGCGGGTTGCCAACATCCACTCCCCTTGAGAGCTCCAATCGGCAATCGCATCCCAGATTTTTTGGATTGGAGCCTTCATCGTGAGAGTGAATTCAAGTTTTATTTCGCACCATCCGAACTTCTCGTACCGAGAGAGCGCTTACTGTTGCAGCAAATACTAATGCAGCGAGTATGAAGAGCGCATTTTTTGTGCCAATCTGCTCAGCTAGTGGGCCGATGAAAATAAGCCCGATTGGCGCCAATGCATAGGAGCCCAGAGCATCATATGAAACAACGCGTGAATAGGATTCTTCAGGAATGTTATGTTGCATCGAGGTGCTCCATGCAACATAGAAAATCTCGATTGCCACACCAGCAAAAAAAGATATCACTATCGGAATCCAGATATTGCTTGCAAATGTTATGGAGAAAATCCAAGCGCTCATGAAGAGCATGGGAGTAATTCCGTAGATCATCGGCTTACTCAAAGTGAAGCGGAGTAAGGCTAGTCCAGTAACAATCATTCCTGCCGTCGAAACAGCCAAAATCAAAGACCATTCCCGAGGTCCATACCCGCTCTCCTTGATTGCCAGCGGTCCTAGAACTCCGAGCGTTGATTCATAGGCGAGATTGATAAAGGTGAAAGAGACGACAACAGAAACCACCCACTTACGGGCGATGAATTCGCGCCAACCAGCGCGGAGTTGATGAAACATAGTCCCACTGTCATCTCGAGAGATCCTCGGTAAATCGATTGTCCATACTAAGACGCCCGCAGTGAAGAAACTCAGCGCATCAACGGCAAGCGCCCACCCTGAACCTGCAACTGCTACAAGTACTCCTCCAAGTAACGCGCCACCGGTATATCCAAAGTTTGTCAGTAATCCGATAACGCTATTTCCCCGTTGAAGCTCCTCTTTGGGGAGGATCTCCGGCAATACTCCTGAAAATGCTGGCCACCAGAGAGCATTGAGGACGCCAAAGAGCGCTCCCATCACGCAAAGGAGAGGAATTGAGACGAAACCAAAGATGAAACTCGTTGCGCTCACCATCACGAAAGCGCTACCCAGAATGTCGGAGCCGCCAACAATCTTATTTCGTTTATAGCGATCGCCTACAACCCCTCCAAAGAGCATAAAAAGCAGGAGCGGGATCATTTGCGAACCTAGGACCAAACTTAGTTGTGAGGCAGTGCCATTTGGCAGACCAAGTACTCCAAAAGATAATGCGATAGGAGTGATTCCATTGCCAAGATTAGAGATAAATCGCGCGGACGCTAACTTGGTGAACCCGTTATACCGTGTCAGTGCACGGACATCGCTAAGAATTTCGGATGCAGGCATCGAGCGCCTCTTCGATAGTGGTAGTCCACACAATGTGATCGAGTTGATGTGGCTTGAGGAATCTCTGATTCGCTAAGTGCTCAATGAAGTCACGGAGTGGCTTATAGAATCCAGTTGGATCGAGAATAATCACTGGCTTCTCATGAAATCCAAGAGAGCGCCCGACCCAAATTTCGAAGAACTCTTCCATCGTTCCGGCGCCGCCAGGTAACGTGATGAAGGCATCTGAAAATTGATCGAGTAGCGCCTTTCGTACTCTCATATCATCGACTACATGTAATTCGGTTGCTTGATGATCAGCAAATTCATATTCGGCTAAGCGCTGCGGAATGACACCGATAGTCTCGCCTCCCAGTTCGCGACATGCTTTCGAGACTGCCCCCATCATCGAAATCTGGCCACCACCCCAGACCAGGGACCATTGTCTACGTGCGATGGCAGCGCCGAGTTCTCCAGCTAACTCAATATGCTCCGGAGCAATATTTTCTGAAGCCGAACAGTAAACCGCGATATGCACCCGCTCAGGATACGGGTAAAGCGGTACGGTGTACTCATGACGAGCGCCTCCGGTATTGGATTAGTAACAGTGGCATCCAATGGCACAGTTCTGGATGTCTGGTTCCCGCAGCCACATCTTGGCCCACTGTCCAATGCCGCTAGACCTGATTTGGCACACCTTTGTGGCGATGAGAGCGAGAGAAAAGTCAGTAAAAAAGTTATCGAACTTGAAATCGATATCACCACGGCGCCAACTTCAACAGAGGATGTCTACCTCCGCTTACATTTGCTCTCCCATCGACTAGTCAAACCACACGGACAGTCTTTAGATGGAATATTCGCTTTACTGCCCAATGTTGTATGGACAAATCGAGGTCCGTGCCTTAACGAAAATTTTGAGATGACTCGAGCAGCGCTTATGAAGCAGGGACATGTGAGCGTTTTTGGCGTGGATAAATTCCCACGCATGGTCGATTACGTCATCCCCTCAGGGGTAAGAATTGCAGATGCTGATCGGGTTCGGTTGGGCGCACATTTGGCAAGCGGCACGACAGTGATGCATGAAGGTTTCGTCAATTTCAATGCAGGAACATTGGGTGCATCAATGGTCGAAGGGCGAATCTCTGCTGGAGTAGTTGTAGGCGATGGTTCAGATATCGGCGGTGGCGCTTCAATCATGGGCACTCTCTCTGGCGGCGGCAAAGAGGTGATTTCAATCGGAGAGAAAACGCTGCTTGGCGCTAACTCTGGCTTAGGAATCTCACTCGGTGATAATTGTGTAGTCGAGGCAGGTCTTTATTTAACTGCAGCATCTAAAGTCGTTCTCCCTGATGGTGAGGTCGTTAAGGCGCGCGCACTTTCCGGAGCGCACAATCTATTGTTCCGCCGGAATTCTCAGAGCGGCGCAATTGAGGCTCTTCCGAAAGAGGGAGATTGGGGCGGGCTCAATTCCGTTCTGCACGCTAACTAAGGTTCTGAAAAGGTTCCAAAGTCAGATCTTTATCCATCACGGTAATTGCCGCGATATTGGGAAATTCTCTAATGATTTCCAGAGTGCGCTCAATCTCCGTTCCATCTGCAATCACAATTGGTGATTGCCAGGTGGAGGCAATGAATGCCGAAGTTGCAGAACGAGTGATGACGACCCGGGAGGGAAATCTGTACGAGGGAATATCACCGTAAAAGATCCCTGGAACATTACGTTCAACAAGAAGCGCCTCGACTTTTGATGAGGGCTCATAATCCTTACTCCACAAAATTGGCCGGTCTGATGCAATGATCCTGCTGGCATCGGCAAGCATGACATTTCGTTCGCTTGCGATGAGAATTATTGGCTCGCCAGAGAGTCGTTCAAGCACATTTTCGCTCAATTCAATCTCATTGCGCCCTTCAAATCTCACCTCTTTTAACTTCCGCTTTGCTAGCGCGGTCCGACTGGGAAGAGCGCTGGTCCTGCCAATAAGCACAACTGATGAGATTTTCCTCCGTGTTAATTCTTTTACCGTTTCCGAACTCAAATCCTTAGCGCTGACGTTGAGAACCGGCAGTTGCAACTTATTCCCATATGCCATTCCGACAAGTGCGCCAGAAGGATCTTTATCGAAGTTAACTAAGACGGCACTCCTTGCGCTTGGAAACATGTTCCTCGCTACTGCAATCGCAATCGAATCCGAGCTCTCTCCGATGACACGATTTACAGAGCGGGATATCCAGGTTGAGGGTAGTTGTAATCTCGAACGGAACTTTTCTCCGTTTAATTCTGCGCTCTTGCCATTTGAACTGTAGGCAACAACTGCCTTTACCCCACCTGCCTTGGTACGAGCGGTGACTTCATACCTGAGGACATCGGGCAAGGCGAATGCTTTTGCCATATCTGCTTGCTTGACCTGTCGTACCCACGAACTAAACGTGGGGTTGATCAAGGGGTCCAGACTCCAAGGATCGGGGACCGGAACGAGATAGGGAATAGGAGTTCCCCATACTTCGGCAACATCTTGAGTAACTCCACCAGTTGAAGATGCGTAGTAGGTCGTGACTACTTTTCCGTTGTAGGTGATTGCAAGTCCCCTGCCTGGTTCCGGTTCGGTTGCAGTTATCGCATCAACCCATTTTTGTCCGTAAATCGGCTCGCTCTCCTTGGAATATCCGACAAAGTTCTGATCTTGCACTGTGGAATAAAGGTTACAGTCGCAACTTTTACGATAAATGCTCGCCTTCGACAAGGCAAAGGAGCGGGCGGTAATCACCTGCGCCTCCAATGCAGCGCTCGGCCACGAAGATGGAACTTCACCAATTCCTCGCAGGTACTCGCTATGAATCCGAAGCGTGGTGGTGGCGATAATTGAACCTTGGATTGCTGGCGAGACTGGTGGAATAAATTTAATTTGAACTTGCCCATACTTATATCGACGAATTACTGATCCCTGCCTCATCTTGATGATGTTTTGATCCCCCGGATAAGCGTTGGTACCTGACCAACGCAGAGTCCATATGGTTCCGGATGGAAGAGTTGTCGCTTGTTTAGTGATTGGATCGAGAATAGAGATGATCATTGTCCCGCTAAGTGCTGAGAAAATTACCTCTCCCCCAATGGGCACTTCTGTAAAAGTTTGTTCATCAGTGGCGAGCTCAGGTGGTAAATCGCCGCTGTAGATTCTCATCGGTTGTGCGCTACCGCTAGCGGCTTCAACGCTAAATCCTACTGTTGCAACTTTGTCTGCAATATTGACTCGTACAAAAGATGAATCATCGACTGTCGCAACAGTAGTTCCAGGGTAGTAATAGGTGGCAATCTCTGGACCGCTCTTACCTTCACGTGCTTGTCCGTATGCCCCAAACTGACTCATGCCCACCCCGTGGCCATACCCGGAGCCACGAAATTCGAAGCGACTGGGAACTTCTGCAGCTTTCGCTTGAATAGCTGTGGCTGAAAGAGCAAGCGTTATTGTGATGAGCGACGAAAGTCGCCTCTTATACATCTTCATCTGCAGCTGGTGATGCCGCTACTTGTAACGATTCTTTATATGCGGTTATGACCTGCCCAGGCGCGCCGCGCATCATCAACTCTCCTTGATTTAACCAGACCACATCGTTGCAGATTTCTTTAACGGTCGCGAGAGCATGGCTCACGATAATGATTGCCCGATTATGACTACGTAAAGATTTGATTCGTTCCAGACATTTCTTTTTGAATTTTGCATCACCAGTACTTAAGGCTTCGTCAATTATAAGAATGTCAGGCTCTACAACTACCGAGACTGCAAATGCCAACCTTGAATACATTCCAGATGAATAAGTTTTCATTGGCGAATCAATTGCATCACCGATTTCGGCAAATGCCGCTATCTCATCAAATTGCGATTGGATCTCCTCCCGGGTCAAACCAGCTGCCAAACCTCCGAGAATGACATTTTCGCGACCAGTCAGACGCGGATTAAATCCGACGCCAAGAGCCAGTAACGTGCTGACCTTTCCTTCGACTTCAACTCTTCCGGAGGTGGGAGGGATGATCCCAGAAATAACTCGCATCAATGAGGATTTTCCGGCGCCATTAGCACCGATTACTCCTAAGACGCTCCCATAGGGAATCTCTAGATTGATCTCGCGTAAAGCTTTTACCTCACGAGTCTTTCGACCGGTCTGAGTAAGGGCTTGCCGGAAAGTGGGTTTACGTTCGACTGTCGTCAGATACGTGAGCGAGAGATCATGAATCGATATCGCGCGATCTCCAGAATTATGTTGATCAGATACGGAGAGCAAATTCACGCTCCCTACTTAGGAAGAGATAGCTTGCCAACAGAAATAGTCCGATACTCCACGCGAACATAAGAGCCCATGCCGTTAGCGAAGGTGCATTCCCTTCAATAAAGATTCCACTCCAGGAATCGATAAACGGTGATAGTGGATTGAGGTATTTCAAAGGTGTCAGCGCAGGTTTTAAAGAAGATGACTCATAAAGCACCGGCGAAAGATAGAGCCAGGCACGGGTTAGATATGGCAGGAAATTCTTGGTATCTCGAAAATACACATTAAGCGTGGCAAAAAGGAGCGCGAAGGCAAGCGAAAGTAGGAGCGCCAGCATGAGTACTACGGGAATGAGGAGTAAAGCTGGGCTCAACGGTGAGGCGAGCAGTGCGGTGATTACGCCAAGTACCACGAGGGTAGGTATGAATTTGAAGAGTGAAATTACCGTTGCAGATAATGGTAATACAAAACGAGGGAAGGCAGAGTTGAGAATCAACTTGCCACCGCTAGTAATGGATTTAGCCCCCATCGTTAGAGAGTTTGTCACTAAATAAAAGAGGAA
>JBEAMN010000116.1:0-11917 GCA_041165945.1 Actinomycetota bacterium | reverse complement strand
CCGGCAGTTAAGTGGGCAAAGCGCCGGCCATCAGCGCTTCCACCAATCACCATGATCAATAAGAAATAGACCAGAGCGAGTAGAAGTGGATTGATGATGAGCCACAGTTGGCCGAAAATCGAGCCAAAATTCTGCGCCCTTAGCTCCGAACGTGAAAATTCCGCGATGAAGGAGCGTCGTCTCCAAACCTGTTTGAAATACTCACCAAGCTTGGGCACTCCTCGATGAAAAGGTTGATAAACCTGGACTGATGCCACGTCTACCTCTCCCTCATCTCACATGTGAATATGCGCTCACGAATGAGTAAATAGTACCGCTATCGGTTGGCTGTAACGCGCTTTGTCGAAGTGATGAAGCCCCATGCCCATGAAAAATGCATAGTTGCCAGGATTATTGGCAGCAACATCATCTCCCGAGACGGATTTCTTAGTAATAACGAAAATGAACCTAGAAGATTAAAAAGCAGATACATCGTCGGAAGCGTCAAAAACAATGGCGAAATGAATCCACCAATTAATCCGACCAAGGTTCCGAGTAATGTGATGGGCGGAGCAAGGTACCGCGCATTGATGGTTCCTTTGTGACTGCGCGCCACTTCGCGTCGCCACCTTCCATATTCAAAATACTGTTTTGCTAAGGCACGAATGTTTGGGCGCGGTCGGTACGTCACTTCAAGTCGAGGGTTGAAATAGACCAGTCCACCGCGCTCACGAAGGCGAAAGTTGAGTTCCCAATCTTGTGCCCGAATAAATCGTGGATCGAATCCATTAATTGCAGTCACTGCACTTCGCAGAAAAACACCGAGGTACACAGTGTCAGCAGGTCCTTCCTCTCCACCTACGTGGAAACTTGCACCACCTACACCAAACTTGCTGCGCATGGCCGCAGCAACTGCACGTTCGAAGAGAGTTTCACCCCGCGCCGCCATGATTCCGCCAACATTTACCGCTCCAGTGCGAGCGAGAGTCGCTACAGCCTCTCGAATGTATCCACTGGGAAGGATGGAGTGGCCATCAACCCTGACTATGACGGGATATTTAGAGGCAGCAATTGCACGATTAAGTGCATCAGCTGTCTTGCCGGTCGGATTATCAACCAGAGTGATTCGCGGATCTTTCTCAGCAATCCTCTCAGCTATGCGATTGGTGTTATCACGTGAAGGTCCGAGCGCCAGAACTATTTCGAGTGGGCCATCATGATTCTGTGAAGTGATTGCGCTCACCGTAGCCTCGAGATAACGCTCTTCATTCAAGACCGGTAGAATTACGGATACCGGAGTTAGGTTGGTAATTGGCGTGGTCATTAAGGACAGAAGGTACTCTCCACTTAGGCTATGGGCGTGATACATCAGCGCTTGGCGCGAATTCTCCCCCGCCAAAACCAACGACAACGGCGAATTGCCCTCCTCTCGGTTGGTGTGGTGCTGGTTTCGGGCATCATTTGGGGCGGTTTCGGCGCGGCAACTTCGCAAATCAAACGGGTGGATGTCTTCAAAGATCGAACTGAGCGGCCGAAGGTAGTGGCCAGGACAGCGGTCACCTACCTCATCGTTGGTTCAGATACCCGCGAAGGTCTCACGAAATCGGAGATTAAAGCGCTCAAAGTCGGCTCTACCAAGGTGGCCGCCGGCAAGAGAGCGGACACTATGTTGTTAGTTCATATAAGTAAGTCTCGAGATCATGCGACTATCGTTTCGATACCTCGCGATACCTTCGTATTAATTCCAGAGTGGACAGATAGCAAAGGCAAGGTCCACTCGCCTTCGTATTCAAAAATCAATGCAACTTTTGGTCGTGGAGATGCGCCACTACTCGTACAAACTCTTGAAAGCATGACAGACCTTCGCATTGACCATTACATAGAAGTTAGCTTCCTTGGCTTCAAAGAGATGGTCGATGCTCTCGGCGGGGTGGAGATCTGTACGAGGAAGAAAATCAATGACCCGAAGAGCCACCTTGTATTGCCAGCAGGTACACATCGACTCGATGGAATCACCGCGCTTAAATATGTAAGAACTCGATATTTCGATGGCATGGGTGATCTAGGCCGAATGCAACGTCAACAGCAATTCATTGGAGCGATGATTCGGGAGGCAACCAGTGCAGGAGTTCTGCTCAATCCCGTCAAACTCGTGAAATTCATCAACGCTTCACTTGGTTCGGTCACAACCGATCCAGGCTTAAAGCAAGATGATTTGATCACGCTCGCAGAACAGTTGCGAGGAATTTCTACTAAGAAAGTTCGAACCTTAACTGTCCCGCTCTCGGATGAGAATTACAATGCCAAAGGAGTTACTGCGGCAGTCTTGTGGGATGAAGAACGAGCGCCAATACTCTGGGATAAATTACGTAATGACCAAGAGGTCTTTGTTGAGCCAACTCCACAGCCCACTACTACCGATAAAGCCACTGATAAAGCCACCGATAAAAATGGCGCCTCACCAACTCCAACACCGACACCAACTCCGACTGACATCTTCAAGTCAAGAACGGCGGAGGTCGATAGCTGCGGAGCCCTCCGCTAGCCTGACGCTATGAAAATCTCGGTCATCGGAGCCGGCTACCTCGGAGCCACCCATGCTCTTTGCATGGCATCTCTTGGCCATGAGGTAGTCGTTGTAGATGTCGATAGCGAGAAAATAGCGCTACTAAAAAGTGGGACTCTCCCCTTCTTCGAACCAGGTTTGTCGGAGCTCTTTGACTCGGTTCGCAATACCAAGAAAATCACCTTCACTACAGATATCTCTTCAATTTCTGAGTGCGAAATCAACTTTCTTTGTATTGGCACCCCGCAGAATCGCGAGGGAATTGCTGCGGATTTGAGCGCGCTTGAAAGCGCTTTCGATTCAGTTCTCTCGGTTGCAAAATCTGGTTCGATTATTGCCGGAAAATCAACAGTGCCGGTCGGTACAGCACAGCGATTTGCTCGAGAGTTAACCGCTACTAGACCAGAGATCACTCTCAATTGGAACCCCGAATTCTTGCGTGAAGGTCATGCCGTCACTGATACCTTGGAGCCAAATCGGATCGTTATTGGTGCATCTACACCCTCTGATGCAAGAGTGCTCGCAGATTTCTATCGCTCCGTCTCGCCAAACGCACCACAATTCATCACTGATTTTCCAACTGCCGAGTTAGTCAAAGTTGCTGCGAACGCTTTTCTGGCAACGAAAATCTCATTCATCAATGCAATGTCTGAAATTGCAGATGTAACTGGCGCAGATGTCACAGTGTTAGCCGATGCAATCGGAATCGATGATCGCATAGGGAGAAAATTCCTCGGTGCTGGAATTGGGTTTGGTGGTGGTTGTCTACCGAAAGATATCCGTGCCTTCTTAGCGCGCGCAGATGAACTTGGGCTTGGAGAATCACTTGCATTCTTACAAGAATTCGATCTGATCAATCAACGAGCCCGCTCGCGTGCGGTTGCAGTTGCAGTAAAAGAGCTAGGAAATCCGAAGGGGAAAAAGGTCGCGATTCTCGGTGCAGCCTTCAAACCAGAGAGCGATGATGTCCGAGATTCTCCTGCGCTTGAGATTGCCCAAACTCTCGCTGCCTTGGGGGCAGATGTCGTGGTCACTGATCCACGAGCTCTGGGTAGCGCCGCAGAGAAAGTTCCCGAATTAACCTACGAAGAATCAGTTGCCCAAACACTTCAGGGGGCTGAATTGACAATGCTATTAACGGAGTGGAGTGAGTACCGCTCACTTGATCCAGAGAAGGTCATCGGTTTAGTCAACACTCCAACGCTCTTTGATGGCCGCAACGCACTTGATGTAAAGAAATGGCAAAAGGCCGGGTGGAAATTACTCGCTTTGGGTCGCTCGCTTTAAGTTCTCGGCGCGACCGAGAACTTCGGTGTGCATCTGCTCCATCTGATTCTTAATTGCAGCGAGAGCTGAAGGGTCATGTGCTCCCAGAATTCGTGCGGCGAGCAAGCCGGCATTCTTTGCATTTCCTATTCCCACTGTAGCCACGGGAATTCCTGCGGGCATTTGGGCAATCGATAGCAATGAATCCATCCCCTCGAGCGCCTTTAACATGATGGGAACTCCAATCACAGGTAGCGGCGTAATCGATGCCAACATTCCTGGTAAGTGTGCTGCGCCACCGGCACCTGCGATGATTACTTTAAAACCCCTTGCAACTGCGCTTTTCCCAAATTCCATCATCTCTTCGGGCATCCGATGCGCAGAGAGCAGTGATACTTCATAGGTAATGTTCAACCCTTTGAGAGTGGTGGCAGCGCTCTCCATCGTGGGCCAATCAGAATCTGACCCCATCACTATTGCTACATCTGCCATTACTAATTCCCCTTGTATGAGCCGCTACTCGCTGATTTTGCCACTAATGTAATCAACTGCATGCGCTACCCGAGCACGCAACGCATCTAAATCTTCTCCAATCGCAGACACATGTCCAATTTTCCGCCCTGGTCGCACCTCTTTCCCGTAGTTGTGCATCTTCAACTCGGGATCTCGTGCAAAAAGGTGGAGGTACGGCCGGTAAAGATCGCTCTTTTCGCCACCTAGCACATTACCCATCACCGCCCATTTCGCATTTAATGCGGTGCTACCTAATGGCAGGTCAAGCACCGCGCGAATGTGCTGTTCAAATTGCGAGGTAACCGAACCTTCGATTGTCCAATGCCCTGAATTATGCGGGCGCAACGCAATCTCATTGATGAAGAGCTCTCCGCCAACATCAAATAACTCGACGGCCATCACGCCGATCAATTGAATATGTTCGGCGATAGCAAGTGCAATCTGTTGGGCCAGTAAAGCAGTTCTTTCATCAAGGTCTGGCGCCGGGGAAATCGTCTCAATACATATGCCATCTCGTTGTACTGTTTCAGTGGGCGCCCACGTCGAAATCTGATTATGAGGAGAGCGCGCAACCATAATCGCCAGTTCTCGATCGAATGGGATCACCTCCTCGCACAATGCACGTCCCCAATCGGCAAGTACAGCCTGCGCCTCTGAGATTCCACTTACTAATCGAACGCCTCTGCCGTCGTAGCCTCCCGAGACTGCTTTGAGAATCACTGGGAAGCTCTCGATCTCCGATGCATTGAGGATCGATTTCCACGCTGGCTGCGGTAGCCCCGCATCGCTAAAGCTCTTTCGCATATGTAACTTATCTTGAGAGTGTAATAAAGCTTTCGATGATGGCCGAACTGCCTTCCCCAACTCCTCGAGGCGACGAATGTGGCCATTGGGAACTAATTCATGTTCAAAGGTGATCACATCACATTGATGCGCAAAATGTTGGAGCACTTCATAATCACGAAAGTCACCAATAGTTACTGGGAAGAATTGGGCGGCGCTGTCGGTAGCGCTCGCTGCAAGAATTCGAAGATCGATACCAAGGGCTGTTGCTGGCGCCAGCGACATTTGGGCAAGCTGCCCCGCGCCGATGATTCCCAATCTCGGTGAACCATTAACCATGGAGGAGAGCCTACTTACTTCGCGCGAAGATGGGTGACATCAGCTGCGACGAACTCTTGTCCATCAGCAAGGACCAAGGAGCCACTTTCAGAGATCGCAGCTGCGCGTCCAAAAACCTCGCTCCCATCAGGAAGGGTGAGTCTGACCTCTTCTTCGAGAGTGGAACTGAGTTGTCGATACTTATTCTCGATGGGAAATGGTTTGACTTGCCATTCCGTGATGGCTCGTTCCAAATCCGTTAGAAAATTAATAACAAGAAGTTCTCGACTTACTTTTTCAGTAGAGTGAATGGTAAGTGAAGTGGAATTCTCAGCCGGCAGATTCGATTGATCCTGAAGGCAGTTCATTCCGATCCCAATGACGACATTATGATTGACTTTTTCAGCGATTATTCCGCCCACTTTCTTATCATCAATCATCACATCATTAGGCCACTTAAGGCTTGCATTGACCCCCGTCGTTTTTACAATCGCAGAACATGCTGCAACGCCAACAATCAACGGAATCCAGCCCCAGCGGTTCTCGGGTTGACCAACAGGTGAGAGCGCGGCAGATAGCAGCACACCTTGGCCAGCTTCCGATTCGAAAGTCCTGCCTGCGCGCCCACGTCCTGCGCTCTGGAATTCGGTGAGATAGACCTCACCCTCGCTTGCGCTCCCAGCAGCTAACTCGAATACCAAAGCGCGCTGAGTAGAATCTATTAAATTAAAATGCTGTACTCGCCAGTAACCCGAGTCAAGTGCTGAGATGATTTCTGCTACATCCAGAGGTTCCACGAGGGGTACGGTACGGCTATGAGCGGTGATATTCATACCACTGCAGGCAAGATCGATGATTTGCGTTCTCGCCTTGACGAGGCAACCCATGCAGGTTCGCAACGCGCAATTGAAAAACAGCATGCAAAAGGGAAGATGACCGCGCGCGAGCGGATTGCGGCGCTTGTTGATCCTGGCTCATTCACCGAGTTCGATGAACTTGCTCGCCATCGCTCTACCGCCTTCGGGATGGAAAAAGAGCGCCCCTACGGCGATGGCGTTGTCACAGGCTATGGGAGCGTTGATGGCAGACAAATTGCGCTCTTCTCTCAAGATTTCACGGTGATGGGCGGCAGTCTGGGCGAAGTGTTCGGCGAAAAAATTCTCAAAGTCATGGACTTCGCACTCAAAGCGGGAATTCCCCTCGTGGGCATCAATGATTCTGGTGGAGCGCGAATTCAAGAAGGCGTGGTCTCACTCGGACTCTATGGAGAGATTTTTCGTCGTAATGCGCGAATGTCTGGAGTCATCCCGCAGATTTCACTCATTCTTGGTCCATGCGCAGGCGGTGCGGTCTACTCACCTGCAATGACGGATTTCACCATCATGGTCGAAGGCACTTCGCACATGTTCATCACTGGACCTGAGGTCATCAAGGCAGTCACTGGAGCTGATGTTGAAATGGAAGAACTTGGTGGTGCTCGTACTCACAACACCAAAACAGGAAACTCGCACTATCACGCAGCAAATGAATTAGATGCAATCGATTACGTAAAGAACCTCTTGGCATTCTTACCTAGCAACAATCGAGATCGAGCACCAATTTTTCCCGTTGCCCACAGGAATGAAATTCACACTGCAGATTTAGCGCTCAACTCCATCATCCCTGATAGCCCTAACCAGCCATATGACATGAAAAACGTCATTAAGACAATTATGGACGAGGGTGAATTCTTGGAGATTCAAGAGTCTTTCGCGCCAAATATTGTCATTGGATTCGGACGAATTGAGGGACATGCAATTGGCGTAGTTGCGAATCAACCTCTGCAACTGGCGGGAACCCTAGATATCGATGCGAGCGAGAAGGCAGCTCGTTTTGTCAGAACGTGCGATGCCTTTAACGTTCCCATTCTTACTCTCGTAGATGTGCCTGGATTCTTGCCAGGCACTGATCAGGAGTGGAATGGAATTATTCGTAGGGGTGCCAAACTTCTTTACGCCTATGGTGAAGCAACTGTTCCGTTGGTTACCCTCATCACTCGCAAGGCTTACGGTGGTGCTTACGATGTTATGGGCTCAAAGCATCTTGGCGCCGACATAAATTTTGCATGGCCTACTGCACAAATTGCAGTAATGGGAGCGCAAGGTGCGGTCAATCTCTTATACCGCCGAGAACTTGCCGCAGCAGAGGATGTAGAAACGCTCCGAAAGAATTTGATGACCGAATATGACGATACCCTCGCTAACCCATACCTAGCTGCTGAACGTGGCTTCATCGATGCAGTCATCGAGCCCGCCCAGACTCGCGTGAATATCGCTCGAGCCTTTCGGGCTCTTCGCAACAAACGGGTAGAACTCCCTCCGCGCAAACACGGGAACATTCCACTGTGATCAAAATCCTCAAAGGTGCTGGTAGCGATTTAGAGATTAAAGCGATTGAGCAAGCGCTCTTGATGCGCACGGCACAGAGCGCTACATCTGATAAAACTCATGGTGAGTACGGCAAACCCATTTTGCGTACCTCCATAGAGCCAGAAAGCGCCGAGCGCTCATAATCATGGAGATAATTCTTGCCTCAGCCTCTAGCGCACGGACCAAGTTGCTGCGCGATGCGAAGATTCCGCACTCTGTTGTAGTGAGTGGAATAGATGAAGAAGCAGGGGAATTTACCGCCCTTTCGCCGAGTGAAATGGTTCTTGCACTTGCCACTGCAAAAGCGCGAGCTGTTGCTTCCATGAATACTGGAAGGAATGTTCTCGTTATTGGAGCGGACTCGACCTTGGAATTTGATGGTCGCGCGATGGCTAAACCGGCCAAGGCTGAAGTAGCGATTTCTTGGTGGCAAAATTATCGCGGTCGATCTGGGAAATTACATACTGGTCAGAGCGTTATCGATGTGGCTAAAGGAGAGAGTGCGAGCGCGCTTTCGACGACGGAAATTTCTTTCGCCCAACTCACCGATGAAGAGATTCGCTCTTACGTAGCCACAGAAGAGCCCTTGTCTCTGGCAGGTGGTGCATCTCTTGATGGAATTGGCTCACCATATATTTCGCATATATCTGGTGATGCCTCAGGAGTTCTAGGATTAAGCATGAATCACTTACGAGAATTGTTTAGCCAACTTGGTTATCCCTGGCACTCCTTAAGGGCGAAATAAGCATGGCAGACATCTCACGAGTCTTGATCGCCAATCGTGGTGAGATTGCAATTCGGATTGCTCGCGCCGCGCGCGATCATGGGATTACCCCTATTGCTATCTACGCGGATGGCGATCGAAATGCCCAACATGTTCTCGCATGTGATGAGGCCTACGCACTCAATGGCGCTACTGCAGGTGAGAGTTACCTCAATATTGAGAAGATAATTTCAGTTGCGCACACTGCACAGGCTGACGCTATTCATCCGGGGTATGGATTTCTATCAGAGAATGCAACTTTCGCTCAAGCGGTACTCGATGCTGGCTTGATCTGGATTGGCCCACCACCACAGGCGATAGCCGCTCTGGGCGACAAGGTCTCGGCGCGGAAGATTGCCGCGAAAGTTGGTGCTCCGCTCGTTGCCGGAACTGCTGATCCTGTCGAAAGTTCAACCGAAGTAATTACCTTCGCTCAACAGCACGGTCTGCCTGTTGCTATCAAAGCAGCGCATGGTGGCGGTGGCCGAGGCCTGAAAGTTGCTCGAACTCTGGCGGAGATCCCTGAGCTATTTGATTCAGCTGTCCGCGAAGCCGTTGCCGCATTTGGCAGAGGTGAATGTTTCGTCGAACGATATCTCGATCGCCCCCGCCACGTTGAGACTCAAGTTCTTGCTGATTCCCATGGAAATGTCGTAGTCGTTTCTACTCGCGATTGCTCATTGCAACGACGTCATCAGAAACTAGTTGAAGAGGCGCCAGCGCCATTTCTAAGTAAGGCTCAGATTGATCAACTGTATTCGGCTAGTAAAGCAATTATCAAAGAGGCAGGTTATGTTGGTGCGGGTACCTGTGAATTCCTTGTTGGTCTCGATGGAACTATCTCTTTCCTTGAGGTGAATACGCGATTACAAGTGGAGCATCCTGTGAGTGAAGAGGTAACAGGACTTGATTTGGTTCGAGAACAGTTCCGAATTGCCACGGGAGAGAGATTGTCCTTTTCCGATCCAGAGATTCGGGGTCACTCCATAGAGTTTCGAATTAACGGTGAAGATCCTGGAAAGAATTTCCTTCCTACACCGGGGGTAATTACCGCGTGGAAAACTCCATCAGGACCTGGGGTGCGCGTTGATGCAGGATTTACAACTGGAGATGTGATCAGTGGGAATTTCGATTCACTATTAGCGAAATTGATTGTGACAGGTTCAACTCGCGCTCAAGCGCTCGAGCGAGCTCGTCGCGCGCTTGATGAATTCGTAGTAGATGGAATCGCCACCGCTCTTCCCTTTCATAGAGCGGTTGTCCGTGATGGCGCTTTTACATCAGATCCATTTCGAGTATTCACTGGCTGGATTGAGAGCGAATTTGATAATCAGATTCCACCATTTACCGGAACGGCTGAAGCTCACGATGATCAAGTGATCGAACGCCTTGTGGTTGAGGTGGATGGGCATCGATTGGAAGTGGGTTTGGTCAGCGAGCAACCGAAACGTCGCCGCTCACACTCTGTTCAATCTTTCAAAAATAGAGGGGATGCTCTGACCAGTCCCATGCAGGGCACAGTGGTCAAGATTGCAGTGCATGATGGTGATGAGGTCACCGAAGGTGATTTGATCGTGGTGTTGGAGGCTATGAAAATGGAGCAACCGCTCATTGCTCATAAGTCGGGACGAATCCAAGGATTAGTAATGGCGGTCGGTAGCAATATCGCTAGTGGCGCCACCATCTGTGAGATTAAGTAGTTACCAACTCTCTGGCGCGCGGTAACTCCCCCAAGCGCTTCGTAACGCATCTGAAATCTCGCCCACTGTCGCATTTGCAAGTAAAGCCGCTTTGAGTGCCGGAAGCAGATTCTCATCACTTCGAGCGGTTGCTACTACCGCTTTTAGGGAGTTATCAACGCGATCACGATCGCGATTCGTTCGCAAAGTAGCCAACTTGGCGCTCTGTTCATGCGCAACCGATTCATCAACTCGTAAAGGTTTGTAAGGTTCCGCTGGCGATATGTACTCATTCACACCAACAATAACTCGAGTCTTCCCCTCAATTTCTTGCGCAATTCGATAGGAATTCTTTTCAATCTCACTCTTTTGGAATCCTGCCTCCACTCCAGCAACGGCGCCACCCATTTCATCAACTTTCGAAATTAGCGCCTGAATCTCATCAACCAATTCGGTAGTCATACTCTCGACCGCGGCTGATCCAGCAAGCGCATCGACAGTTCGCGCTAAGTCACTCTCATGAGCGATCACTTGTTGGGTACGAAGAGCAAGTAGCGCAGCCTTCTCGGTCGGCAAACCCAGCGCCTCATCAAAAGAGTTGGTGTGAAGGGATTGCGTACCACCCAAAACCGCTGCAACCGCCTGCAAAGTTACACGTACGAGGTTTAATTCTGGTTGTGCAGCAGTAAGTTGTACACCCGCAGTCTGCGTATGAAATCGAAGGTGCATTGCACGTTCATTAGTGATGCCATAGCGCTCTTTGATGATTCGAGCCCACACTTGGCGCGCAGCTCGGAATTTTGCAATCTCTTCCAATACAGTTGTTCGCGCGACGAAGAAAAAACTCATACGCGAGGCGACCTGCTCCACACTCAGACCTCGACTCTGAGCTGCATCGAGATAGGCAATCGCATTGCTGAGTGTAAATGCAATCTCTTGAACTGGATTAGCTCCAGCCTCTGCCATGTGATACCCCGAAACTGAAATCGTGTTCCACTTTGGCAATTCACGCGCGCAATAATCAAAAGTGTCACAAATCAAACGCATCGAGGGCTTTGGTGGATAAATATATGTGCCCCGAGAGATGTACTCCTTCAAAATATCATTTTGAATTGTTCCGCTTATCTCTGCACCTGGCACACCTTGCTCAGCTGCCACGATCTCGTACATCAGTAACAGAATCGCCGCGGGAGCATTGATTGTCATAGAGGTTGAAACTTTATCTAGTGGTATTCCTTTGAAGAGTTGGCGCATATCATCGAGAGAATCGATTGCCACTCCCACTCGACCTACTTCGCCTAGAGATTGAGGAGCATCAGAGTCAAAGCCCATCTGCGTTGGCAAATCAAAGGCAACCGAAAGTCCTCCAGTTCCAGCGCCTACCAACTGGTGGTAGCGCTCATTCGATTCTTCTGCCGAACCAAATCCTGCATATTGGCGCATCGTCCATGGCTTACGTAAATACATCTCTTCATAAATACCGCGGGTGAAGGGAAATTTACCTGGCCGTTCGCCATCAGTGACGTAATCAGGTTTGATGGGAAGACCCGATTCCGAATTCCAACTCATCTGTGAATCTTATCTCTCTCGGAGTGGCAAAGGGAAAAAATCTATTATCAATCAATACTCTCACTCACTATGG
>JBEAMN010000115.1:0-6550 GCA_041165945.1 Actinomycetota bacterium | reverse complement strand
TCTCTGAGTGGCAACTGCTAGCCGATTTATCTTTCGCTGATCTGCTGCTTTGGGTGCCGCTACGAGATGATCCAAAAAGTTGGCCTGAGGGACATGTTGTTGTTGCACAGATGCGACCAACGACTGCAGCCACGGTCTACCCAAATGATCTGATTGGCAATAAAGCACGTTGGGGAGAGCGCCCTTGGATTGACGGCGCTTTATCGGATGGAGAGATTCAGAGAGATGCTGAGGCTGAGTTACTTGGTGAAGTAATGGTGAAAGAAGAGACCATTCCAATTCTCCATAACGGAAAGGTAATAGGTGTTATTGCCCGATATCGCAATGTAGAGCAGATGCGCTCGCCTGGACGGCTCGAGTTGACCTATCGAGAAGCGGCTTTCGATTTGGCGCGAATGATTAGCGAGGGAACTTTTCCAGCAGCTGAGATTGTTACTGAGGTCACGCCCCGAGTAGGAGATGGATTAATTCGGCTAGATCGGAATGGAATGGTCTCATTTGGTAGCCCAAATGCAATCTCAGCATTTCGACAGATTGGCCATCAAGGGGATTTGGAACTTCATGAGTTAGCAGGAGTAATCGAGAAACTAGCTACTGGATTTAAATCACGCCATCCACGCGATGAATCTTGGCAATCGATACTGAATGGAAAATTGCCCCGCCAAGTTGAGCTAGAGAATGACAATGGGGTCTTAGATTTATACATCTTGCCGCTCACTGCGAATAGTGACCGCGTCGGCGCCCTTGTTCTTGTTCATAACGTCACTGAGATTCGGCGACGCGAGCGAGAACTGATCTCTAAAGATGCAACCATTCGCGAGATTCATCATCGCGTGAAAAATAATTTACAAACGGTAAGCGCTCTTCTTCGACTCCAGGCACGTCGAGCCGAGAATCCATCAGCGGTCTCCGCAATTGAAGAGGCAATAAGAAGGATTAGTTCAATAGCACTTGTGCATGAAATGCTTTCAATGAATGCGCAAGAGATGGTTGACTTTGACGAGGTAGCAGACAAACTCATCGCGGCAGTAAAAGATGTCTCAGCGCTCCGTCCAGGCATAACATTGGAGCGAATTGGGAAATTTGGTGCGCTCAGACCCGAAGTGGCGACTCCACTAGCACTTATCTTGACCGAATTAATTCAGAATGCCTACGAGCACGGCTTATCGACAGTTGGTTCAAAGGTGAAGATTGCAGTCACTCGAACTCAGGACTCCATGAGACTAGAGGTAACCGACGATGGAATTGGGTTGCCAGCAGATTTTGATATCAATACCTCAGAGAGTCTTGGACTGCAGATCGTGAAAACGCTCGCTACAAATGAATTAGGGGGCGCGATTGAGGTAGATCGACTGAACGGCGGCGGAACTACCATCCGCATGGAAATTTACTGTTGATTTATCTCGAATGGGTTGGGGTTTTCGATTCCTCGCGCCCGATTCCGAGCTGCACGACGTTTAAGTGCACGTCTCTCATCCTCAGATAGCCCACCCCAGACTCCAGCCTCCTGGCCGCTCTCAAGCGCCCATTTCAGACATTCGTTGATGACCAGACAGCGGTTGCAGACCTTTTTTGCCTCCTCAATTTGCTGGAGCGCAGGTCCAGTGTTACCTACGGGAAAAAATAATTCCGGATCCTCATCTCGACAAGCAGAGCGATGTCGCCAATCCATGGCTGCCCCCTTGCGTGTGAGTAATGAGATAAGAATGGCGTTACACGAACGCACCCTTGATATTCTCCCTGGTAATCAGGCCAGGAACAAGGAAGACAGGGGTAATTCCTCTCACAAGATTGGCTCAATGAGCAGGGCGGCGGGCAGGAATGCGGGTTCTTTGTAGATTCTCACGAAGATAGAGAAGATAGGGGTATGAGCGAGACCGCATATTTTGCAACCGGATGTTTCTGGGGTGCCGAACGTCGCTTCTGGCAGATGGAGGGCGTTTCAAATACTCGCGTCGGATATATGGGTGGAACTTCTCCCAATCCCACGTATAAAGAGGTCTGCTCGGGGAGCACCGGACATGCGGAAGTTGTAAAAGTTGAATTTGATGTGAACAGAATTACGTATCAGACGTTGCTCATTGCATTCTGGCAAATGCATAATCCGACAACTTTGAATCGTCAAGGAAATGACATCGGCACTCAATATCGAAGTGCGATTTACTATGTCAATCAGAATCAACATGAAGAAGCTCTTCGCAGCAAAGAGATCTACCAGAGCGAGTTAAGTAGGTTGGGATTTGATGAAATTACTACCGAAGTGACAGCCGCGCCAGAATTTTGGGATGCGGAGGAGTATCACCAACGTTATTTAGAGAAAAACCCCAATGGGTACGACTGCCATGCTACAACTGGAGTTCCCTTTCCAACGGGAGTGATTCGCTAACGATGGCTGACTATCCACACCAAATTGACGAGAATGAGTTAAAAGCTCGCGTTGATAATCTCTCATTTAACGTATTGCGAAGAGCTGCAACTGAAGCGCCCTTTACCGGAGAATATACGGATGAAGAGAGCGTAGGTGTGTATCGCTGCAAGGCATGTAACGCAGAGCTATTTCGAAGCGATCACAAGTTCCACTCGGGTTGTGGCTGGCCCTCTTTCTACCAACCTAGCGCTCAAGACGCAGTCGAATTACTTCCTGATCATTCGTTAGGAAGGGCGCGGACTGAGGTGCGCTGTGCCAATTGTGGCTCACATCTGGGACATGTCTTCGAAGGTGAGGGTTACTCGACTCCAACGGATGAGCGATGGTGCATCAATTCAGTCTCACTTCTGCTTGAGAAGAAGTAGGCTAACCGGGCTTGAATATCTATGACGAGGAGAAGCGCTAATGACCTCTGGCTCCATTTGGCTTATAACCATAGGCGTCCTTGTTGGAGTGTTGCTCCTTGATCTCCTCCTAGCAATAAAACGGAGAGACCAGGAGACCACCACAAAAGAGGCTGGCTTATGGACCATTTTTTATGTGGCCGCCGCCATCGCCTTTGGTTGGACTTTAGGCGGTTGGGAGAACCCGCAGGCGCGATCGGAGTTCTTCGCAGGTTGGCTGACTGAATATTCACTCTCCATCGATAACGTTTTCGTGTTTATCATCATCCTTGCCCGTCTAAAAATAAGTAAAGAGAAGGCTCAACTTGTCCTTCTGATTGGAATCATCCTCGCATTGATTCTTCGCGGTGCATTTATCGCCGCTGGCGCTGCTCTCATTCATCGTTTTGTGGCAATCTTCTTCGTATTCGGGGCATTCTTGCTATACACCGCCTGGCATCTGGCAAAAGATGAGGATGAAACGAATGATTGGCAAGAATCTCGCATGATAAAGAGCCTTGCTGCACGTGGTGCAACTCCTTTCACCGTCGCGCTAGTCGCTGTAGGTACCACTGATTTACTCTTTGCTCTCGATTCAATTCCAGCAATCTTCGGTTTGACCAAGGATCCTTACATCGTCTTTACAGCAAATGCTTTTGCATTAATGGGGTTAAGGCAACTCTATTTTCTTCTCGGAGACTTCCTAAATCGATTGGTATATCTTTCAAAAGGGCTAGCTATCATTCTGGGCTTTATCGGAGTCAAACTGGTCATTGAGGCTCTACATGGAATTGGAATCCACAACATAGGCGCTCTGAAGATTCCAGAAATCTCGCTTGCAGTCAGCCTGGGGGTAATCATCGCCTCCCTTTCAGTCACTTCATTGATTAGCCTTACACGACCAGTTAAAAAAACGGAGAATAAAGAATGAAACCAATCGCGGTTATTACTGGGGCAAGTAGTGGAATCGGCGCAGCAACAGCGCGATTACTTGCCGAACACGGTTTTCACGTGGTTGCTGTTGCTCGCAGAGAAGATCGCCTAAATCAACTCTCGGCTGAAAATGAGAATATTCAAACGCTAACTATTGATGTCACCTCTGATACAGACGTGCAGAAATTAGCCGCACATCTTCAAGGAAAGCCTGTAGAAATCTTGGTATGTAATGCAGGCGGAGCATTCGATTTTGATACGGTGATAACTTCAGATCCAGAGGTCTGGATGAAAACTTATGATGTTAATGTGGTTGGATCAGTCCGATGTATTAAAGCCTTGACTCCTCTCATGACTAAACATGGGAAGGGGCATTTGGTCATCATCACTTCCACTGCTGGTCAGGTAGCTTATGAAAATGGCGGATCTTATGTAGCTGCAAAGCATGGAGAAGTGGCACTTGCTCGCACCCTTCGATTGGAATTAAGTGGCTTGCCTATCAGGGTTACAGAAATAGCTCCCGGAATGGTCAAGACTGATGAGTTTGCTTTGACACGATTCTCCGGCGACAGTGAGCGTGCTGCAAAGATATATGCTGGAGTTGAGAAACCGCTTACTGATAATGATGTTGCAGAGGCAATTCGATGGAGCGTCATGCTTCCTGAACATTTCAATATTGACTCGATGACTATTAGACCAGTGGCTCAAGCAGCCCAACATAAGGTCCATAGGATTACTCAGCAATGAGCGGAAGGCTACTTGCACCATCTTTAGCAGAGCTAAGGAAACGTAGCAGTACTAAGTGGCGTGAATATGATCCAGATGTACTACCGCTGCCGGTAGCGGAGATGGACTATCCGATCGCCACACCTATCATCGATGCGGTGACTGAAATGATGCGCCGATCAGATACTGGTTATCTAGGAAAATTTCCGGAATTAGGTCTAGCTTTCGCTGGGTTTGCTCAGCGCCGTTGGAATTGGCAAATCAATCCAGAATCGGTCCGAATGACTACAGATGTAGGAGTTGCCACAATCGAGATTTTGCGTGCGCTCGGTTCTCCGGGAGATCGAGTGGTGGTCATGCCACCGATTTATCCAGCTTTCTACAATTGGACCACTGAAATACATTTTCCAATTGTTGAAGTTCCGCTCCGTAAAGATGGAACCAATTATTCAATTGATTTTGAGGGACTTGAACGCGAATTCGGAACAGGCGTGCAGTTTTTCATTATTTCCAACCCACATAATCCTTTGGGATTGATCTTTACCACTGAAGAATTGAAGAAAATTGCGGCGCTGGCAAAGAAATTTGGAGTAATCATTCTCAGCGACGAAATCCATGCTCCACTTACTTATAAGGGGGAGACTTTCACGCCTTTTGGGAAAGTAAGTGACGAAGCGCGAGAGCAAGTGATTACCCTGACGTCGGCCAGCAAGGCTTGGAATCTTGCGGGTTTGAAGTGCTCAATATTTTTCACAGAAAATGGTGCGTTGCACGAGAAGTTAGAGCCTCTGGTGAAAGGGATTCGCTCCCGAGCATCGCTAATTGGCGCTGCTTCACATGTGGCGGCTTTCTCGGAGTGTGATGAATGGCTTGATAGCGCTATCGACACGATTGAAGAGAGCTCCCAATATTTCGCAGAGTTAGTCGCCAAGCACTGGCCCAATGTGCAAATATCCAAACCAAAAAATAGCTATCTCTCTTGGGTGGACTTTAGCGACACGCGCTTGGGAGAAGATCCAGCAGTTGAATTATTAGAGAAGGCTCGCGTGGCGATAAGTTCAGGAATTCCCTTTGGGACTGGGGGCAAACATCACGCTCGTTTGAATTTTGCAACCTCGCCAGAAATTCTTGAAGAAGCGGTCACGAGAATCACACCATGGTTGTAGCCTCTGGTCCCGAATACTCCTCTTACGATGTGATTGTCGTTGGTGGTGGCCATAACGGTTTGGTTGCCGCAACATATTTAGCTAAAGCTGGCAAGAAAGTCGCACTTATCGAGGCCAGGCCCTCCCTCGGCGGAGCTTCTATCAGCTATCAAGCTTTTCCTGAGTATCCCGTCCGACTGTCGCGTTACTCGTACCTGGTTTCGCTCTTTCCTGATGAGATTAAGCACGAATTGGGATTGAACTTTCGCACGTTATCGAGGAAGGTTTCTTCTTATACGCCAGTCAACCAAGATAATGAGAACCTAGGGCTACTCGTCGAGCGCAACCTCGGCCCTGCGACCGAGGATTCTTTTCGAAAAGTTACCGGCTCCACTGCTGATTTCCTCTCATGGCAGGATTTTTATACTCGAATAGAGCGACTAGCGAAGTATTTAGCACCATCTTTACTTAAGCCGCTCGAGAATATTGAATCGTTGAAAGCGGGCTTTGACGATCAACAGTTATGGCATGAAATATTTGAACAGCCAATAGGAGTAACGGTTTCGCAGCGCTTCCACGACGATGTGGTTCGAGGCGTCGTACTCACTGATGCGTTGGTAGGAACTTTTTCCTCAGTTGATGATTTCCAGGCAAACATCTGCTTTTTGTATCACGTTATAGGTAATGGAAGCGGGGAGTGGCGAGTTCCTGAAGGTGGCATGGGAGCTTTGGTGAGCGAACTGGAACGCGCTGCTCGACAGCATGGCGTTCGGATAATTGTTGATGAGCGAATTGATGGTATCCATGGCGACTCTAAATCTTTGGATGTTCAGACAAGTGATGGCAAAACTTACTCTTGTCGCGACCTAGTGTGGTCAGCTGATGATCGGGCACTTGCGCGTTTACTCGGTGAGTCAGTACCTGAAAGACGCGAT
>JBEAMN010000114.1:0-6318 GCA_041165945.1 Actinomycetota bacterium | reverse complement strand
TGGCAACTGCAACTTTTTCTTCAGTGCTTGGTACTAGCCTAACTTTGCCATCAAGAATCTTTTCAACATCAAATGGAACGATTGTTGCTACGACGCGATCTAATTGTGCAATTGCGCTAGCAATACTCTCTGCTGTCTGATCATGGAGTAGTCGACCTAGGAAACGTGAATATGAACGCCGTGGTAATAAAAGCGTCAATTCGACATCGGGCGCTTCGGTCTCACGGAGTGAGTATTCAATTGCCGCATTTGCAAGACGACGATCTGGGCAATCGATAAATTCCAGGGTGATTCCATCAAAGGTTGCGTACTTGTCCCATGCTTCACGAATCTCATCTGCTCTTCGATCATCAATGACAAAGTGAACTGCGCTAAGTTTCCGCGGTTTTAAGCTGCGTGCATAACGAATCGCACCAATCGTTGCCAAGTCGACGTTATCTATGAGAACGGCCACATCGTGACGAGTGATATTTGCGCTCTTACCTCGTTGTGGGCTGATATCAAGGACGCCATTTTCCGCCTGGTATCTCTTGTTTACCCGGATAAGCCCAAGAACCATAACTGGTCCAACCAAGACGATCACCCAAGCACCAGCAGTAAATTTAACAATTGCGAAAATAATCACTACTACCAATGAGATTGAGCCGGAGAGTAGATGAATTCCAAAGCGCAATTTCCATTTATCTCCCCGATTGGTTCGGGTGTGCTTAGCCATTCCAAGGCCAGTTAAAGTGAAGGCGGTAAATACACCAATTGCATAGTAAGCAACAAGATGTTCAACTGAAGATTGGGTGACGAGAACAAGTATTGACGCTAAGAGGACTAGCACCAAGATTCCATTGGAGAAATTAAGGCGATGGCCACGTTTTGCTAACCAGCGCGGCAAAAATCCATCTGATGCAACGAAGTTGACCAGAATTGGGAAGGCAGAGAAGGTGGTATTCGCTCCAGCAAAGAGAATAAGCATCGTCGCAGCCTGGACAATAATAAAGAAGATATTGGCAATTACTCCCTCACCAAGAATAGCTTTTGCGATTTGGGAGATAACCGTCGGAGTTCCACTTTCATATGGCAATGCATAGATTTTATGGGCAAACCATGAGACGCCTAGTACTAAGGTGCCTAAAATCGAACTCATCACAATCAATGTGCGGCGAGCATTTACATGTTCTGGTGTCTTGAAAAGCATCACACCATCCGAGATTGCCTCTAAGCCCGTAAGTGAGGATCCACCGTTAGCAAAGGCGCGAAGGAGCGTTACTACGGCGGCAAGAGTTAATAATCCTTGCTCGGAACCAAGTGGAACTGCGCCTTCAACATTGGTACTTAATTGCGGGAGCGTTCCCATGATGTCTCGATAAATTCCAACGGTGAAGACCACTGCCATAGAGGCAACGAAGAGATAAGTAGGGAGCGCAAATGCTTTTCCAGCTTCTTTCACTCCTCGCAAATTTCCATAAGTAAGAAGGACAATCACTGCGAGAGTCATCTCTACTTTCCAAGGCGCAAGCTCTGGGAATGTCGAGACGATGGCAGCGACGCCGGCAGCAGATTGAATGGCAAGTGTGACGACATAATCGAGAATCAATGCGACAGCAGCGACTTGCGCGACAACTGGGCCAAAGTTTCGTCGCGATACGAAATACGCTCCACCGGTTTTTGAGTAAACAGAGATGACGTTGTGATACGAGAGCGTCACGATAATAAGAATCACAAGGACTACGGCAGTCATCGGCATCAACATCGAGAATGCTGCAAGTCCAAATACTGGTAAGAGCGCAATCAGAATCTGTTCGCTGCCATAAGCAGATGATGAGATGCAGTCCGAAGAGAGAATGCCAAGGCCATATCGTTTGGAGAGGCGTTGATGGCTTAGCGAATGGCGATTAAGGGGCGCGCCTAAGAGCTTACGTTTGATGGTGTAGAGGAGTGGATCTTTTGGGTGGACATGCTCGGCCATGACCGATGGTTTGGGAGCGTCATCCTGCCATGCGCTTGCCACAGATATCGCTCTCTCTCACTCTGCTACCTATATATAGTAGAGAAACTTCCGCGGAGGATAAGAGATTTGAACTCTTGAAGGGTTTCCCCTTACACGCTTTCCAAGCGTGCGCACTCGGCCGCTATGCGAATCCTCCATGCAGATTTTTAGGCTGCAGGGTCAAAGATACTCGGTCACTATGATTGCTCCTGACCCCCCGCATGGCGATACCGTGCTGAACTCCCCCAGGGCTGGAAGGCAGCAAGGGTAGGTGCGCTCTTTCGGGTGTGCGGGGGGTCCTCACAGTTAGGCTCCCGTCCATGGTTCCACCAGTAGCGCCAGATCAAGGGCCGATTGCGCTCTATCGCAAGTATCGCCCTGGCCAATTTAGTGAAGTGATTGGTCAAGATCATGTCGTCACGCCGTTAACCAATGCTCTGTCCTCCGGACAGGTGCACCATGCCTATTTATTCTCCGGCCCACGCGGTTGCGGCAAAACATCGAGCGCCCGCATCATGGCGCGGAGCCTTAATTGTGAAAAGGGTCCGACCCCAACACCCTGCGGGAGCTGCCAATCCTGTCGCGATCTCGCTCCAATGGGTCCAGGATCGATTGATGTCATTGAACTCGACGCTGCCACTCATGGACTGGTTGATGATGCGCGCGAACTTCGCGATAAAGCCTTCTTCTCGCCAGTGCAAAGTAAGTACAAGATCTACATCATCGATGAGGCGCATCAACTTGGGCCAGGGGCTGCAAATGCGCTTCTTAAGGTCGTTGAAGAACCACCACCACATGTGCTTTTCATCTTTGCAACGACAGAACCCGATAAGTTAATTGCAACAATCCGATCGCGTACTCATCACTACCCATTCCGTTTAGTTGCACCTGCGCTTCTTGCAGAGCATCTCACCAAGATTTGCGACTTTGAGAAAGTCACCGTCGCTAAAGGCGTCTTACCTATGGTTGTTCGTGCTGGCGGTGGTTCGGTTCGTGATTCACTTTCAGTTCTCGGTCAACTTCTTGCTGGTGCTGGAAAAGATGGCGTGAGCTACGAGATTGCCCTCCAACTTCTTGGTTTTACCGATGGTGCGCTTCTTGATGATGTCATCGATGCGCTCGCCGCTCGTGATGCACGGTCGATTTTCACCACTATCGACCGCGTCATTGATTCTGGACATGATCCGCGTCGCTTTGCACAGGATCTACTCGAGCGAGTTCGTGATCTCATCGTCTTGCATGCAGTAAGTAGCGATGATCAAACGGCGCACTCACTCTTTCGCCAATTACCTGATGACCAATTGGAGCGGATGCGTGCTCAAAGCAGCAGGCTAGGAATTAACGTCCTCACCCATGGCGCTCACGTCATCTCTGAAGGCTTAAATCAGATGCGTGGGGCCACTGCCCCGCGCCTTATCCTCGAATTCACCGCAGCCCGCTTGCTCATTCCCACCACGGGAGATGAGGGGCTATTAGCCCGTATCGAACGTCTTGAGCGAAACAGCGGCATTGCAGTTGCTGCGCCGACTCCTCAATCTGCGCCAGCTCCGGTAGCGTCCCGAAAGCCAGCAGCAGAGCCAGCATCAGAACCAGTAGCAAAAGCAAAGGTTAAGGAGCCAGAGGTAAAAGCACCTGCGGCAAAAATTGAGAGTATGGATGTTGTTGGACTCCGTCGGTTGTGGCCAGATGTCATCGAGAATGTGAAGAAACGTCGGCGATTAACCTGGACCTTGCTCAGCGCAAGCGCAACTCTTGCCACAGTTGATGATGGTGTGATTACGATTGCGATGATTAATGCAGGTGCTCGAGATTCATTCTTACGTTCAAGTAGCGATGAAATATTACGGGAAGCATTCATTGAAGTAGTTGGACTTGATCGAAAGATTGAGATCATTATCGATCCATCAGTCAATCCCACATCAACTCCTGCTAGCGCGCCGATGGAGGAAGTTGTCGAGAACTCCACCGACTTAAATTCGCTCAGCGGGACAGCGCTCTTAGCAAAAGAGCTTGGCGCAAAAATCATCAGCGAAGCACCAAAAGAGTAGGCGTCATACATGTACGAAGGTGCTATCCAAGATCTTATTGATGAACTCGGCCGACTTCCTGGAGTGGGTCCTAAGAGCGCTCAACGAATTGCCTTCCATATTTTGCAAAGTGAATCGGTAGATATCCAACGTTTGGTCGAATCGATTCGAGAAGTGAAAGAGAAGGTGAAGTTCTGCGAGATCTGTGGCAACGTCTCAGAGGATGTTCAATGTCGCATCTGCCGCGATCCCAAACGTGAACTCCATGCAATTTGCGTTGTGGAGGAGAGTAAAGATGTGCAGGCTATCGAGAAGACGCGCGAATTTCGCGGGCGCTATCACGTTCTCGGTGGTGCGATTAGTCCGATCGAAGGGATCGGCCCTGAGAACTTGCGTATCAAAGAGTTGATGACCCGCCTTGCCGATGGCGCAGTAACTGAGGTAATCGTGGCCACCGATCCCAACCTCGAAGGTGAGGCGACTGCCACCTATCTGGCTCGCCTGATCAAACCGTTGGGCCTTACCGTCTCCCGCCTTGCCAGTGGTTTACCGGTCGGGGGCGACCTGGAATATGCCGATGAGGTGACCTTGGGGCGCGCATTCGAGGGTCGACGGACGATTCAGTAGTTTTTCTCACTATGTAAGACGGAATGTGTCTCATATGTTGAGATATTTTTGGCCAAGGGGTTACTCCCCTGGGAAAGTTCTCCCATGGCCTTGATCGTGCAGAAATTTGGCGGATCCTCGGTAGCGGATGCTGAGGGGATGAAGCGGGTTGCCGCTCGGATCGTCGCCACCAAGAAGGCGGGCAACGATGTGGTCGTCGTGGTCAGCGCCATGGGCGATACCACCGATGAGCTGATCGATCTAGCAAAACAGATCACCCCCATGCCAACCGGGCGTGAGCTCGACATGCTCTTAACCTCTGGTGAGCGCATTTCGATGGCGCTACTTGCGATGGCAATCGGAAATCTTGGCCACGAAGCGCGATCTTTTACGGGAAGCCAAGCTGGCGTGATTACCGATTCAGTTCATGGCAAAGCACGAATCATTGATGTCACCCCTGGTCGAATCGTTGATGCGCTTAAAGAAGGTGCAATCGCAATCGTCGCAGGCTTCCAAGGAATCAGCCAAGATACAAAAGATGTCACAACGCTTGGGCGCGGCGGTTCAGATACAACTGCAGTTGCGCTCGCCGCAGCGCTTGATGCAGATGTTTGTGAGATCTATACCGATGTCGATGGCGTCTTCTCTGCCGATCCACGAGTTGTTCCATCAGCGCGGAAGTTAAAGAGCATTACTTATGAAGAGATGTTGGAGTTAGCAGCAAGCGGTGCAAAAGTTCTCCACCTTCGTTGCGTGGAGTATGCACGTCGTTTTGATTTACCAATCCATGTTCGTTCTTCATTTAGCGGAAATGAAGGAACATGGGTTGTGAAGGATCGTCCAGAAGGAGATGGCATGGAGCAAGCAATCATTTCGGGAATCGCACATGATCGAAGCGAGGCGAAGATAACAATAGTTGGTGTGCCAGACCGCACTGGAGTTGCTGCGCGCATCTTCCAATCCATTGCTGATGTCGATGTCAACATCGACATGATTGTGCAAAATGTTTCAGCGGCTGCTACTGGTTTGACGGACATCTCATTCACTTTGCCAAAGGCTGAAGGAGAAAAGGCAATTGCGGTGCTCAATAAGATTCAAGGAGAAGTTGGCTTTGCATCGATTCAATACGATGATCAAATCGGAAAACTCTCACTCATTGGCGCGGGTATGCGTTCACACCCAGGCGTGACAGCAACCTTTTTTGCAGCCCTTTCTGATGCAGGGGTTAATATTGAGATGATTTCGACCTCTGAAATTAGGATTTCTATTGTTTGCCGTGCCTCTGATCTCGATAAGGCAGTACGCGCTTCTCATACCGCTTTTGACTTAGATTCTGATGCAGCCGAAGCGGTTGTGTATGGCGGTACCGGTCGATGAGTAAACCAACTCTTGCTGTAGTCGGCGCAACAGGTGCGGTTGGCACTGTCATGCTCGACATCTTGAGCAAACGTGAGAATGTCTGGGGAGAGATCCGATTAATTGCCTCGGCTCGAAGCGCTGGAAAGAAATTGATCTGTAGGGGAGAAGAGCTCACCGTCATCGCGCTGGCTCCTGAGGCTTTTGACGGTGTTGACGTTGCGATGTTCGATGTTCCTGATGAGGTCTCTGCCGAGTGGGGTCCGATTGCTGCTGCTCGTGGAGCGGTTGTCGTCGATAACTCGGGTGCTTTCCGTATGGATAAGGATGTTCCTCTCGTTGTGCCAG
>JBEAMN010000113.1:0-6341 GCA_041165945.1 Actinomycetota bacterium | reverse complement strand
CTCTTCCAACACATCGGCAAGGCGCTCATCATCGAGCGCACGTGCGATTTCGACGCGCCGTGCCATAGAGAGTTCATGAAGCGCTCCAGCAAGGTCGGCCGCCTTGAGGGTTGCCAAAGTGGCCATCAAACTCCGTGCTCCGTCATCCGTTTCACCCGTGATGAATTCAGTGAGTTCAGAGAATTCAACTGTTCTACCTGGGCCGCGACGACGCAAAGCAGTTCCTTTCGGAGCAACATGGATTTTATTTAACAACCAATCTCCACGACGGCTCTGTTCCATCGCAATATCTTCAATGACAACTCGTTCTGTCTTTCCAATCAGAGTAGTTGTGCGATCGAGAAATTCACCGAGGACGAGAAATTCACCGGGGCGTGGTTGAAAGCGCCGTACATTTAATAAACCAGTGATCACGACGGTCCCTGGTTCGATGGAGGTGATGCGAGTAATTGGTATGAAGATCCTTCGTCGTGGTGGTACCTCAACAATCAGACCTAATACTCGCGGCGCCACTGGGCCTGTTTGCAGGGTTGCGACAGCATCGCGCACCTTGCCCACTTGGTCTCCAGCTGGGTCGAAAACCGCAGTTCCCGCTAGGCGCGCTATAAAGACTCGGTTCAATGTAGCGCTCATAGCACTAAGGGTACCGGTTAGGGTCTTCCTCATGACTTCGCATCAGGGACCAGAATCACGGATGCGATCTCCTATTGCAGGCGCTGATTTACTTCGTTTAGCCATAGGAGTTATTGGAATCGGTACCTCCGGCCCACTCATTGCATGGGGCACCATGGCGGTTCCCGTAGCAATATTTTGGCGAAATCTAGGCGGTTCCCTGATTACCTTGCCCTTTGCAATTGCAAAGGGAGAGTGGCGTCGGCTATCAAAGATTTCTTGGGGCTGGTCGATTCTTGCTGGAGTATTTCTCGCTCTTCATTTCATTTGCTTCTTCTACTCGATGCGAATGACAAGTGTGGCTAGTGGTACCGCTTTAACTGCGATGCAACCAATTTTTGCGGCGCTCTGGCTCCGTTATAAAGGACGGAAAGTCGATCATCGAGTCTGGGTTGGTATGGGAATCTCAATGATTGGCGTTCTCATTATCACTGGCGTGGATTGGTCGTTATCAACTCGATCACTTCTCGGTGACTTGATTGCACTCTTAGGTGGCGCACTTGCTGCTGCGTATGTAACAGCGGGTTCTCATGTGCAAAAAATAGTTTCGACAACGACATACACTGCAATTTGCTACTTGGTCTGCGCACTCACTTGTTTGATATTCGTGATTCCTTCTGGAGCTTCGTTGACAGATTATCCGCAGTCAGAGTGGCTATTGATTCTCGGCTTGATTGTGGGCGCCCAACTACTCGGCCACACGATGTTCAATCAAGTACTGGTGCGAGTAAATCCTGCTGTGGTCTCGCTTATAGTCTTCTTCGAGGTTCCAGTCGGCGCGCTACTCGCTGCATGGTGGTTAAATCAAGTTCCGCCACCAGGAATCATTCCTGGGATTGCGTTATTGATTTTTGGTAGCGGGTTAGTAGCAACCCGAACCTCGCAGCTACAGGGCGAGGCACAGAGTGAGCTAGTGGGCGAGCATCCACATGTTGATTGATCTTCATACTCATACCAACATCAGTGATGGCCAAGATTCACCAGAGGAGTTAATTCAACAAGCCCGAAGGGCAGAGTTAGCCGTGATTGCTATTACCGATCATGACACGGTGCTTGGTTGGCAAGGTTTATACAATCAAAGAAATCTAGATAGTTCATCTGGATTAACAATTGTTCCCGGTGCGGAGATTTCCTGTCGCACCCCATCCGGGATGAGCGTTCATATGCTCGGCTATCTCTTCGATCCAGGCAATAGCGCACTTGCGGAAATAATGTCTCTGACTCGTGATGATCGGATTCCTCGTATGCGAAAAATCATTGAGTTGCTCAATGGTGCAGGCATCGATATCTCTTTCGATGATGTGGTTGCGCACTCTGGTAGCGCGGCCACGGTTGGGAGGCCCCATCTGGCTGATGCGTTGGTGGCACGAGGTGTAGTCGGAAGTCGTAACGAAGCCTTTGCTCAGTATTTACATAATGATTCTCCATTTTATGTTGGACATTTCGCTCCGAGCCCGGAAGAGGCAATCGCTGCGATAAAGAAGGCCGGTGGGGTCAGCATCCTTGCTCATGGCTTGGCTGGCTCGCGCGGGGCCATTTACTCACTCGATGAGATTGAATCGCTTGCAAGAAGCGGACTCGATGGCCTCGAAGTTGATCATCGTGATCATGATGAGAGTGCACGTGCGAGTTTGCGCGAATTGGCCGATGCTCGCGGACTCTTTACAACCGGTTCCAGTGATTATCACGGTATCAGTGTTGGCCAACGACTTGCAATGGAAGTCACTGCGCCGGAAATCTGGGAGGGTATCCTCGACCGAGGTAAAGGATGTGAGGTGTTTACGATATGAACGCGAGTATGAGCACTATCAGCGCGCTCACCTTTGGCATTCAGGTCTTTGTCACCTTGATTGTGATTATCGACCCACCAGGAGTGATGCCAATTTTTCTCTCTCTAGTCTCGAAATACTCAATCGAGGAGCAACGGAGATTGGCATGGAAAACGGCGAGCGTCTCTCTACTCGTCATCATCGTCTTTGCGCTCTTTGGTCAGTTCATCCTCGACTATCTAAAGATTTCCCTTCCAGCGCTACAGGGAGCAGGCGGCTTACTCCTCTTGCTCGTGGCGCTCGACCTCCTCATCGGAAATGAACGGAAACCAGCGGACGAGAGCGATGTCAATGTTGCACTTGTTCCTCTAGGAACTCCATTACTGGCAGGGCCTGGAGCAATCGTTGCCACGATCATCTTCGTTAAGCAGGCAACATCTTCATCGACCAGTTCAGTTGCGATGATGGCCGCGCTTCTAGTCGCGATTGTTATTTTGCACCTATTTCTTGGTTTGGTGCTCGCCTATTCCACTGGGATTATCAAGATCATCAAGAAATCTGGGGTGACATTGATTGCTCGAATCGCAGGTCTCTTACTAGCGGCAATCGCGGTCCAAATGATTGCTGATTCTGTACGCGCCTTTATCAACGCATGAGCGATCAACAAACTTTTGATGGAATGCCAGAGAGGCTTTTTGCCTGTACGCCTTATCGTTTAGAGACGTGGCTGGATTGCCCAAAGAAGTATCGCTACACATATATAGATACACCAAAACCTCCACGAGGCGGACCGTGGGGCCACACCAGTATGGGCAGCGCAGTTCATAACGCGCTCCGCGAATGGTTCACACTTGCGCTCGAGGAGCGCACTATGGAAAAAGGAGCAGAGCTAGTAATTAAGCATTGGCGTAACGAAGGATTTCGTGATGAAGAGCAATCAGATCGCTATCGATTTCGCGCTCAGAATTGGGTACGACAATATCTTGCTAATGTTGATCCACATCTAGAGCCCAGAGGTATAGAGCGAACTGTGAGTACGACAACAGGGCGACTTTCGCTCTCTGGTCGTGTCGATCGAATCGATGAACGCGATGGTGAATTAGTCATCGTTGATTACAAGACTGGAAAGCGCCCTCCTGACGAGGCGGAGACTGGTGGTTCGTTGGCGCTAGCGATTTATGCGCTCGCGGCCGAGCGCACGTTACGGAAGCCATGTCGCACGGTAGAACTTCATCACCTTCCATCTGATACCAAAGTTGCTTTCCGTCACGACGATGCTTCGCTGGCCCGCCATATAAATCGCGCCGAACGTATCGCCGATGAGGCGTTAGAAGCCACTGCCGAAATGCGCTTCCCAGCTACTCCGGGAGCGCTTTGCGCATATTGCGATTACGCTCGGATATGTACCGATGCCGATCGAGCACCTGCGCAACCGTGGGCGGGCCTTGATGAACAGTAAAAGAGTATTTCTTAGGGGAGTCTTGTGCAGAGAGGTTATTTCGCGCCCGATTCGATTGTCGCGCGATTACATTCTGATCCAGCGTTAATCGTTGGTGGAATACGTGCACTTATGGAACAAGCTCTACACCCTGGAGCGATGGCGGGGGTCGCCAAGTACTCAGATTTTCGCGACGATGCGTGGGGCAGATTGCGCCGCACCGGAGAGTATGTCTCACTGGTGACGTACGGCTCACGTGAAGAGGTCGATACCGCCGCTGAACGAGTACGAATGATTCACCGCCGATTAGGTTTGGATACTCAAGAGGAGTTGCTCTGGGTTCATACCTCGATGGTCGATGCCTTTATCGATGTCGCAAAGAGATCAGGGATGCCCTTATCAGATATGGATATCGATGATTATTTAGAGCAGATGGTTCTCTTCGCGCAGCTTGTAGGAATAGAACGTGAGAGTGTGCCGAGTTCATATGAGCAACTGCACCGTTACATGGAGGAGATACAACCAAAACTTCGGGCAACGGAAGAAGCCAAGCGCACCAGCGTCTTTCTCACCTTCCCTCCGATGCCAACGGTTCTTCGCTTCGCCACCCCCGCGACAGGACTTTGGGCATCAGTAGCCACGCTCGCAGCTGCTTCGTTGCCGCGTTGGGCTCGCGATATGTATGGCTGGCCGAATATTCCGGGGCAAGAGATCCTGACCAATCGCGCCTTGGTGGCTTTTCGCAACAACGCTCTTCGCCTACCAGAGGTCATGCGGATGAGTCCGTACGCTCGAGAGCAGCGCGCTCAGATGATGGGCAATTCATGAGTCGCATCCTTGGATTTATGAATAGCGCAGGTGGCGCAGGCAGGACAACAAGCGCACTCTCCATCGCAGTTGCCTTCTCTGAGTATGGTCGGCGGGTATTAATGGTCGATTGCGACCCGCAAGGTGCGCTCACTTTCATACTCGGAAAAGAGAGATCACATCGGAGCGTTTATGACATCTACTCTGGGCGGGAGCGGGCCCTGGGCATGATCCACCAGACCAATGAACGCGTGGACCTCATCCCGTCGTCACCCAAGTTGTATCAATTTTCGCGGATGAAGAAGAGCGAAGTGCTTTTCCATGCGCTTAATACTTTTGAATACGACATCATCATCATCGACTCGGCTCCAGGATTAGGTGAGATCAATCAGAGCGTGCTCGCTGCCGCCGATGAGCTCATCATTCCGACACGCTTGGATTTGCTATCGGTCCGAGGAGCGATTGAGGTCGCCGAAGCTAGCAAGAAGTACCGGGCGAAGGTCCGCGCAATCTTGCCGACAACGGTAGATGGACGTGCCAAACATGGTGTTGAGATGATGAATGAGCTCATTGGAAAGTTTGGCAAAAAGGTTATTGACCCGGGGATTCCACGAAGCCCTTTGATTCCCGAAGCTGTGGTTGCGGGTACTTCGCTACTTAACTTCAAGAAGTCGAGCGAACTAGCGGGGCGTTTTCGCGAGATAACCTACGATTTACTCTAGTTATTTCTAGTTTGTTCCGAAGCCGACTTTCCGCTCTGATCGCGCGCTCACTTCGACAAAGCCAACCTTTGCTGCCGGCACAATCACTCGTCGACCACGTTCATCGGTGAAGGCGACATGAGATCCCTCATGGAGCGCACGCTCAACCGTTGCCTCGATCTCATCTGCAGTGTTGCTCAACTCGATAGTGAGCTCGCGAGGAGAGTCGGTGATTCCGATTCGTACCTCGACTTTGCTACCTGAGGTTGCTGCAGTTGTTGATGTCGATGTCGATTGCGCGCTCTTCTTTGTACTCATATTCCCACCCTATCGAGTTATCGCTTGCCACGCTCGTCAAGGGTGCGCGGATATCCAGAGATGCCGCGCCATTGGAGATTGGCAACTAGTCGCGCAGCTTCCTCACGAGGTACACGACCATCGCGCTCTAGCCAGTAGCGCGCAGTAAATTGTGCAGTTCCTACTAATCCGATTCCCAGGAGCATCGCTGCTTCATCAGGGATTCCGGTATCGGCAGCAATGACAGCGCTCACTGCAGCAGCACAGTCGTATGTCATTCGCGTAAGCCGCTCGCGGACTGCAGGCTCGACGCTCATGTCGCTTTCGAAGAGTAGGCGATATGCCTCGCCCTCTTCTTCGATGAAGTTGAAGTAGGCATCAACTGTCGCCCGTACCCGATCGGCATTATCGTGAGTCGATGCAATTGCTCGTTGAATCGAGTAAACCAACTGGTCGACATGAAGATCGAGAACGGCTAGGTAAAGATCGAGTTTGCTTGGAAAATGTTGGTAAAGAACTGGCTTGCTCACACCGGCGCGATCGGCGATCTCATCCATAGCAGCTGCGTGATAACCAGCCGAGGTGAAGACTTCAAGGGCGGCGGTAAGTAGTTGTGCTCGCCGTTCATCGCGAGGTAGTCGCGCCTTGGTATCGCTC
>JBEAMN010000112.1:0-8305 GCA_041165945.1 Actinomycetota bacterium | reverse complement strand
TCACCTTTTGGAATTCCAGATTCTCCAAGTTTCGCTGGATACCAATCTGCATGGACGGACAACTTCCCCAATTGGCTTACCAATTCCTTCCTCATCGTCACTGGTGCGGTAGTAATGACTGAGATCTTGGCAGCGTTAGCAGCATGGGGATTTGCACGTTTTCCCTTTAAAGGTCGCGAGACTCTGCTTGGAGCGATGGTTTCATTAATGGTGGTACCTCCGGTGGTACTTCTCATTCCCCTCTTTCAATTTGGAGTGCAGCTCACCTTAATCTCTACGCTCCGCCTAGTTATTCTGATCTACGTCGGCTTAATGCTTCCATTTTCTATTTACATGCTCACTAACTTCTTCAAGTCGATTCCGGAGTCGATTCTCGAATCCGCGAGCATCGATGGGGCATCCTCTTTTCGAACATTTCGTTCAATAGTCCTTCCACTCTCTGGCGCCCCGCTGGCAACTCTTGCGGTAGTAAATCTCCTCTGGGCCTGGAACGAACTGCTCTTGGCTCTGGTGTTTCTGCAGAGCAATGAGAAGAAGACATTGATGGTGGGTATAACTGGCTTCCAAAGTAGGTATAGCCTTGATATCCCAACAGTGATGGCAGGGATGTCCATTGCGACACTTCCACTTGTCATCGCCTACCTGTTTGGGCAACGATTCTTCATCGCAGGTTTGACGGCAGGCTCAACTAAGGGGGAGTAATGGCAGGGTTATTAGCAGGTAAGAAAGCGCTAGTCACTGGTAGCGCAAGTGGAATTGGCGCAGCAATCGTCGCTGAGTTTGTAGCACAGGGCGCAACTGTCTTTGGCGTAGATAAGAATGCAAGTGCACATCAGCCATCGGCTGAATACGACCTCTCAAATGTCAATGGATTACCAGAGCTGGTAGCGCAAGCTGAGAAAGCGATTGGTGAAATTGACATCCTCGTCAATTGTGCTGGCATGGCAATCGGAGAATTAATTCCTGATCTCACCTGGGAGGCTTACGACAAGACGCTTAGAGTGAATCTGCATTCACCAGTCTTCCTCATGAAATATCTCGGCGTGAAGATGGTGGCACGCGGATACGGTCGCATCGTCAACATCACGAGCGTCCACGGTCAGTTCAGTGAAGAGAAAGCGATGTCCTACGATGTTTCAAAGGGTGGACTTAATTCAGCAACCCGAACTGCTGCCCTTGAGTTTGCACCGCATGATGTTCTCGTCAACGCAGTCGCACCAGGATTCACCGATACTCCCATGTCATCAAATAAAGGGAAGAGCGAATTAGAGTCTGAATGGTTCCAGACTGTGTATGTGAAGTACTCAAAGATTCCACAATTGCGAGCAGCGCAACCTTGGGAACAGGCGAAACACGTTGCATGGTTAGCAAGTTCTGAGAACACTTATTGCACTGGACAAGTTCTGCTAGTTGATGGTGGAATGTCCGCGCGCTTCTGATCTACTCAATACTCACGAGACAGGAATGTAATGAAATCACTTGCCGCATTACTTCGAACTGCAGGGCGGCCAACGCCATACACCCAGACTCGCCCCTTGGAATTAGTAGAGATTGACCTTGAGAAACCAGGCGAGGGCGAAGTGCTCGTCAAGGTAACTGCAGCGGGAATCTGCCACTCTGATCTCTCGGTAGTTAACGGATCTCGCCCACGTCCAACCCCTTTGATTGGAGGACATGAAGGCGCTGGCATTGTGGAAGAGGTGGGCTCAGGGGTAAAAGATCTAAAACCAGGCGATGCAGTAGCAATTGTTTTCTTGCCTAGTTGCGGTGAGTGCGAGCAATGTCGTGAAGGTGTGCCTGCGTACTGCTCAGTTGGATCAGCAGCCAATGTCAAAGGTGAACTCATTCGGGGTGGATCACGGATTAGTTATAAGGGCGAGCGAATTCATCATTACAACGGCGTCTCCTGCTACAGCCAATATATGGTCCTTGACCGACGCTCTTTGATTCCCGTGCCATCGGATTTACCTATTGAGATTGCCGCAATCTTTGGATGCGCATTCCTTACCGGTGTTGGCGCAGTACGTAACGGGGCAAAAGTTCCTGCTGGCGCCTCCGTGGGTGTGTGGGGTCTTGGTGGCGTGGGAATGGCTGCACTTCTGGGCGCAGTTGTTGCTAAAGCATCACCCATCATTGCAATTGATCCGGTGCCGATGAAACGTGCGCTTGCACTCGAATTGGGCGCTGATATCGCCATTGATCCAAGCGAAGATATTCGCGAACATATAAAGGGTGGCGTGGAGTTTGCAATTGAGGCTGTTGGTAAGGCGAGTGCGTTAAAGCATGCATATGAGAGCACTGCGCGTGCTGGCACCACCGTCACTGTTGGATTACCTGCGCCAGCTGACCAACTCTCCTTCTCTGCAGTCTCACTCGTGACCGATGTAAAAACCTTGAAAGGTTCATATCTTGGTTCGGGAGATCCAAGGAGAGACATTCCAGAATTCGTTCAACTCTGGCGCGATGGAAAATTACCTGCTGAGAAGTTAATTACTAAGGTCCGACCACTCACCGAGGTAAACGAGTCGATGGATGAATTAGACGATGCACAAAATGTCGTTCGCCAAATCGTCCAGCCACACTAGCCCGCAAAATCACCGATGATTATCCGCCAATTCGAGGAAGGTGATCTTCCCAAGATCCATGCATTCTTTGATCAAATGGGGGAAGAGTCAACGAAGTACTTCAACACCAATGATGTAAATCGAATTTTTGCGGTGAAGTTTGTTACTGAAAAGAATAAATCCATTATCCGTTGGTTAGCCGAAGAGGATGATGTGATGGTGGGTTATGTATTTCTCTGGGATATCGACACAACTCTTCCCTGGCTTGGGATTGCAGTTCATGATGAATATAAGGGACAGGGGTTGGGCAAGAAGCTCATCCAGCACGCGCATGATTGGGCAGAGGCCAATGGCAAAGGTGGCGTGATACTGATAACTGCGAAAGATAATGGACGCGGACAGAGACTTTACGAGGGGATGGGATATCAGAATTACGGCGTCCACCCCTCAGGTGAACTCCTCTACATCAAGCGCTTCATAGCCTTCGATGACCCTGAGAGCGAAGGGCGACTACCATTTATTCCAGGGTTCTGAGTGAATAGGGAGGGCTAATGACCGTTCCAATTCTGACACGAGAGATCACTCCGTTTGAGCATCTGGTTGCCAAGCATCTTTGCGAGGGTTTATCCAATGCTGCTATTGCAGAAGCAACTGCTCACACTGAAAAAGTCGTGGAGAATACCGTTTCCCGCCTTGCTAAAGCATTTGCTTTGAAGTCTGGACCCGATATCAACATTCGAGTTCTCCTCGCTCTGGCGTACAGAACCCATTTTGGGGATTCTGCATTCGAACAATTTGGAGTCCCCTGCAAGCATTTAGAGCGCGATTCAGAAGGTCGAATGATCTGCAATTTACATCTCGATTGAAAATGTGACCTACATCTAAGCGCTACCTCTCAACTTGCTCTAGATAGGGCTAGCACTCGCTTTTTCCCTTCACACTCTCCTTCAATAAGCGTATTTATGGGGTGAAGGCAACGGTTGTCTTCCATCACAAAGGAGAGGTGTTATGAGAAGAAGAAAATTTGATGGCATCGTGAGCGCAGTCGGCTTTGGATTAACGGTGTTTCTATTTGTAGCAGCAGGACTTTTGAATTGGGGTTATTCGTTTGCGAATCAGAGCGTCACGGAGCAGTTGGAAGCGCAACGCATCTCCTTCCCTGCAGCCGATAGCGAGAGTTTGAAAGCCCTTCCTGAAGAGGATCGAGCACAAATCGAACCATTCGCTGGTCTTGCGCTGACCACAGGAGAACAAGCCAAGGCATATGCGATGCACTACATCGGATCGCATGTAAAGAACGTTGCCGGCGGAAAGACTTATTCTGAAGTGAGTGGGATTGCATTAGCCAAGAATGCGGAGGCGAAAGCGAACCCTGGAAACACAGCCCTTGCAGAAGAGGCTGCAGCGCTTATGGGTCAACGCCAGACACTCTTCATGGGTGAAACCCTAAAAGGTTTATTGCTTAACGCTTTTGCATTCTGGCAAGTAGGTCAGATTGCAATATATGCATCGATAGCGTGCTTTATCGGAGGAATTCTCATGTTGATTCTTACCATCATGGGATATGCACACCTTCGTCGAACTCCTTCGGAGGAGACGATCTAATCCCTCGACTCTCCGAGAGGGATTAAGAAGCGGTCCTAGGTACCAGAAACCTAGGACCGCTTTATTTTTCTCTAGTAATGCGATTAGCCTTGCCCAATGTCCATTGACCTTCGCTCAGATACGGTGACTAAACCCTCGCAAGCGATGCGAGAAGCTATGGCAAAAGCGGAAGTTGGCGATGATGTCTATGGAGAAGACCCGACGATAAATTCCCTAGAAGAGCGAGTCGCTGCATTATTTGGAAAAGAAGGTGGACTTTTCACGCCTACCGGTTCTATGGCAAATCAGCTGGGGATTAGATTGCTAGTTAATCCCGGCGAAGAATTGTTGGCAGAGGAAGATGCGCATGTGGTCCGTGCAGAGTTAGGTGCTGCTGCGGCGCATGGTGGTATCACTACGCGCACCTGGTACGCCGAGCGGGGCAAACTCGATGCGAGCGTGCCACTGCGAATGGCGCGACCTAATGCTGGGCCTTACCTAGTATCTACAAAAGCAATTGCAGTGGAAGATACCCATAACTTTGGTGGCGGAACAGTCCAGAACATTGCATCAATCAAAGAGTTACACGCGGGTGCACAAGAATTAGGTTTATCGCTCCACCTTGATGGTGCTCGAATCTGGAACGCTCATGTAGCAACAGGTACCGCCCTTACTGAATACGGAAAATACTTTGACACGATAAGCGTCTGTCTTTCAAAAGGATTAGGTGCACCTGTTGGATCTGTCCTTTTGAGTACGAACGAAAATATCAAGCGAGCGCGAGTCTGGCGAAAAAGATTAGGTGGTGGCATGCGCCAGGTCGGCGTACTCGGTGCAGCCTGTCATTACGCTCTCGATCACAACATTTCGCGTCTAAGCGAAGACCACCGCAACGCCAAAATTCTTGCTGAAGCGATACATGGCGCACGCGCGAGTGTCGTGGACCCAGCACATGTAAAGAGCAATATTGTGGGGCTGAACTTACGAGAGACAGAATTAACCGCAGCAGAGTTAGCAGCAGAGGCGAGAAAAGCGGGGGTGCTCGTCAGCGCACTCGGGCCGCGATACGCTCGACTCGTTACCCACTTAGATGTAAGTGAAGCAGAAGTTCGACAGGCAGCCCAGATACTGGCTGGGATAGTTGCTCGATGAAGGAGAGAAGAGCGTTATGAAAATCCTCTCAATCGATGGTGGTGGTGTCCGGGGGCTTATTCCCGGAATGGTTGTTGTCGAAATCGAAAAACGAATGGGTAAACCAGTAAGTGAGATCTTCGACTTGATTGCTGGGACCTCGGCAGGTGGCCACATTGCATTAGCGCTCACCTGTCCTGGAAAAGATGGCAAACCACGGTGGAAGGCTGAAGATCTCGCAGTTTTCTATCGTGAGGCTTATGGGCGGATCTTTGAAAGCTCTGGGTTACGGCTTTTTGATGCTCTCAAGGGGTTAAGTAATGAGCGGTACTCCGCTGATGGCATTGAACAGGTACTCGATGAGATTCTTGGGGACACCAAAATTAGCGAAGCGCTCTGCGAAGTCCTCATCACCGCCTACGAGGTAGAGAGTGGTATGCCACATTTCTTCGTCCGTAGCGAGGCACGTGAAAATGAAGCAAAAGATTTCTTGATGCGCTTTGTCGCTCGAGCAACAAGTGCGGCCCCAACGTACTTTGAACCTGCCGCCAAAATCGGAAGTGAAGAGCGTTTAGCATTTATTGATGGTGCAGTCTTTGCAAATAATCCAACAATGTGTGCCTTTGCCCATGCGATGTCTATCGGTTATGACGAAGATGATATGACCATCGTCTCTATCGGTACCGGTGCAGTAGCGCGCGAATTAGCTTACGACGAGATCAAACATTGGGGATTGGCCAATTGGGCGCGACCCATTCTCGACATCACCTCACAAGCAGGAAATCACGCGATTGATTGGCAACTTAATCACATCCTTCGGAAAGGTCACTACTTCAGAATCCAGCCGCTAATGAATGGGATGCGCTCTGCCATTGATGATGCTCGCCCGGAGACAATCACCGCACTTGAGGGAGTTGCCCAGGAGGTAATCTCTCGCCACTCACAAGATTTAGATACCCTCTGTTCGAAACTATAGAGAAAGGCCAGTAATGTCTGCAGAATTGTTAAAAGAGTATAAGGATGCGACCGATAATTTCATTGCTGCTGCGAAAGCAGTGCCTGCCGACAAATTACATAAGGCGCCTTCAAATGACGAGTGGTCACCGGCAAACATCATCCATCATCTAGCCGACACCGAGGCGCACTTCTACATCCGGTACTTGAAGATCCTCACCGAAGATGTCCCGCAGACCGATTTCTTCGATGAAAACGTCTACCCTGCAAAGCTCAAATATCAGAGACGCGATGTTGATTATTCACTTCGCTTAGTGCAATCGCTACGGGAATCTTTTTACAACATCATGAGCAACTTCACGCCCGATGAATGGGAGAAGAAGGGCCGTAATAGCGATGTCGGTGAATATCCGATCATTGCTCTCATCAAGAAGTCACGAACCCACATCAAAGATCACCTCAATCAATTAAATGAGGCGGTTGCTAACTCTTAGTTGCCATCCATGATGTGGCGGTTTCCGCGATCGTAGGTGAGGTAATTCCAGGTCCAATCGGCCATCGTGCCAATCTTGTTCCGACCGCCAAGTAGATAGATCAAATGGAGCCAGAGCCAGGCATACCAAGCGGGAATTCCCGCCATCTTCAACGGGCCTACCTCGACTACCGCTTTATGGCGGCCAATGGTCGCCATTGATCCTTTATCCCGATATTTAAATGGTGCAAGCTCTCTGCCGACGCTTAGCGCTTGGATCTGTTTTGCCACATGGCGCGCTTGTTGCATCGCAACAGGTGCAACCATCGGATAGAGATTGCCCTTGGCATCTACTGCACCTGCATTGTCGCCAATTGCCCAGATGTGCGGATGTCCTTTGACTTGCAACGTTTCGAGGCAATCAATGCGCTTTCGCGAAATGGGAAGGTTTAACTTTTCGATAGCCGGTTCACCTTGAACTCCCGCTGCCCAAATAGTGATCTCTGAGCCAACTTCTTCACCATTTGTGAAAGTGATTTTTCGAGGCGCAACAGATTGCACTGCTTTGTTGAGAATGACATCGACGCCCAATCGTTTGAGATCTCGCGCAGTGCGATCTGAGAGTGATTGGCTAAATGAGGGTAACAATCGTGGCCCAGCTTCAATGATTCGAATATCCATTTGTGCTGATGCAGTGGGTTGATCACCTTTGAGAGGTCCGCGAATCAATTCGGCGATTGCCCCGGCCATTTCAACGCCAGTTGGTCCACCACCAACTACTGAGATTCCAAGTCGTGTCTGATCATTGAATCGACAGAGATCTTCAAAGCGGCGCATGATTTCACCTCGGATAAGTAGCGCCTCTTGGATGCTCTTCATTCCTAACGCATGTTCTTTCACGCCTTCGATTCCAAAGTCTGCAGTTGCTGATCCCATAGCAACAATGAGGTGATCAAAAGGAAATTCTTCACCGCTATCGAGCATCACCGATTTCTGAGCGTGATTGATTGCAATGGGTGAACCCATTCGGAATTGAACCGGCATGCCGCGTAAAGATGCTCGAATCGGATGCGCAATATGGTCGGCAGCAAGGCCTGCAGTAGAGACTTGATAGAGCAGAGGCAAGAAGGTCTGATAATTATGGCGATCGATAAGCGTCACATTGGCGCTCTTTGCCAGCGCACGAGCGGCGGTTAAGCCACCAAAACCGGCGCCCAAAATCACTACTGAAGGTCGCTGCGCCATGGTTTCACTAACTCCTAATGCGAGTGGGAAGGGGTAAGTCTAGAGTCTCTTCTATGAGTTCGCATCGGAAAGTGCTAGTCACAGGCGCAACAGGCTATGTAGGCGGACGTTTGGTCGAATCCCTTCTCAATAACGAGTTATCGGTCCGAGTTTTTATCCGCGATAAAGCCAAAATCAAGGATCAGCCATGGGGAAAGAACGTCGAAGTTGCCGTTGGAAATGCAAATGATTATGCGAGTCTCCGAGATGCGCTGACGGGAGTACACACTGCCTTTTATCTCCTCCATTCGCTCAATATGGGGAAGAAATTCGATGAGATCGAGCAACAGATGGCAGCAAATTTTGCACGTGCTGC
>JBEAMN010000111.1:0-3702 GCA_041165945.1 Actinomycetota bacterium | reverse complement strand
AGACCGAACTTCTCGAAGTTTGAGAGTTCGCGCCGTTGGGATGTCTGACCTCCACTCGATAAACGAGGCAATCAACAAGAGGGCTGGGCGAAAACTCCTACCATCTATCGGTGTGGGTATCGTCATTCTCGGATTTGTGATTGGTTCGCTTAGCTTCTTTGATCGCATCCTATTCGTGCTCTTAGCACTTGCCTTCGTCTATCGAGGAATTTGGGAGATGGATCGAGCGCTCTCGCGGGCAAATATCGATATCTGCAATTCGCTCTACCTCACTTCGACGGTAATTTTTCTCGCTGCCTGGTTTGAAGGTATTGCCGGTATTGCGGTGGCCACTGCGCTGACGGTTCCCTTTACATTAGTTGCGATATTGACCCGTGGCCCTAAGGACTTCGTGAAGAATGCTTTCGCGAGCATCTTCACTCTTGCCTACATCCCATTTCTCGCCTCGTTCTTACTTGTGATGGCGAAAGAGGAGGATGGGCTCCGCCGCATCATGACTTTAGTGGTCCTTGTGGCATGTAACGATACCTTTGGTTACATCTTCGGAGTGCTCCTTGGTAAACACAAGATTGCACCAACAATCAGCCCCAAGAAAAGTTGGGAAGGCCTTATCGGATCGGTGATTTTCACTGCAATCGGTGGCTCGTTGATGTTCAGTACCTACTTCGACCAAGCGTGGTGGGTTGGCGCACTGGTGGGGTTAGGTGCTGTCGTCACCGCTACCTCTGGAGACTTCATTGAGAGCGCTATTAAACGCGATTTGGATGTGAAGGATATGGGCGCGCTCCTTCCGGGCCATGGTGGCGTCCTCGATCGCCTGGACTCTGTCCTTCTTACCTCACCATTCATCTGGGCGCTATTGAATCTGGTTGGGTGATTGGTGATGGATAAGCCACTCATTATTGATGTTGCTCCGGTTACTAAAAAGGCGCCCAAACATTTTGCCGATCTCACCCCTGAAGAGCGAATTTCTGCCGTAAAAGAACTGGGTGAGCAAGGATTTCGAGCAAAGCAATTAGCCAATCATTACTTTGCACGCCATAGCGATGATCCGACAGAGTGGAGCGACATCTCACCTGCGATTGCACAGAAACTCTCGGATGCCCTCTTTCCACAACTTTTAACGTTGGTACGCACCATCGAGTGTGATGGTGGTGCAACTCGGAAAGATCTCTGGAAGATGCATGATGGGGTGTTGGTGGAGAGCGTGTTGATGCGTTACCCCGATCGCGCAACCCTCTGCATCTCTTCTCAAGCAGGATGTGGAATGAATTGCCCCTTCTGCGCTACTGGGCAAGCAGGTTTGACTCGGAACTTGAGCGCAGGGGAGATCACCGCACAGGTATTTGAAGCGACCAAAGCTCTTGAAGCGGGAAAGATGGGGGAGCCAACCAGACTCTCAAATATCGTCTTTATGGGCATGGGTGAGCCGATGGCTAATTACAACGCAGTGATGCGCTCCATTCGAAATATCACCTCACCGGCTCCTGACGGGTTTGGTATCGGAGCGCGCTCGGTGACTCTCTCAACTGTGGGATTGGTGACGGGAATCGAAAAGTTAATTCAAGAGAAGATTCCGGTGACATTGGCAGTCTCATTACATACACCCGATGATGAGTTGCGCGACACCTTGGTTCCTATCAACACGAGGTGGAAGGTACGTGAAGTACTCGCTGCTGCCGATGAATATGCACGTACTACTGGGCGCCGCTATTCCATCGAATACGCTTTGATTCGCGATGTGAATGATCAAGCATGGCGAGCAGATTTACTCGGACGAATGCTCAAGAATAAGAATGCGCATGTCAATCTCATCCCGCTCAATCCCACTCCAGGATCTAAGTGGACTGCCTCCCGACGAGAGGATGAGAAAGCCTTCGTTGCGAAGTTGGAGAGCTATGGCGTTCCTGTGACGGTTCGCGATACCCGAGGACGAGAAATCGAGGGAGCCTGCGGGCAATTGGCCGCTAGTGAGAGCGGCAAGAGTTAGACCCTTATAAATGAGTTAAGAGTCTTGGCTATGAGCGATGGCCGGCGAGTAAGTTCCTCTTCGCGATCTGCTAAGTCTGTAGCAAGAACACTTCCATTTACGCCTAACCACCGAAGTGGCTCTCGCTCCCAGAGGGGATTGCGCCAATTGACGTGGGGTAGTGAAGTGATCGGATGTTCGCGTTCGAGAATTAAATGAGCAAGAGTTTTGCCGGCTAGATGAGAGAGAGTGACACCATCACCGGAGTAACCTCCGGCGCGAGCGATTCCACTTGCTCTATCCCAGTTTATGTAGGGGTGCCCATCGCGTGGAATGGAAACGGCGCCACCCCAACGGTGCGTGAATTTGGTTCGCTTCAGCGCTGGAAACCACTCGCGAACTAATTCGATAATCTCTTGATGTACTCGATATTCCATCTCATGCTTGGCACGTAACCGTGATCCAAAGAGATAGCGCGCACCGCGTCCACCCACAGCAAGACGATTATCAATCGTGCGTTGACCATAGTTCACTAGATGCAGCGCTTCAGAGAATGTTTCGCGATGCGCTAATCCAATCTCGCTCCAGATTTCATCTGCTAAAGGTTCAGTGGCAACCATCAGAGAATAGATTGGGGCATGGGAACGTGGATTCTGTGAGAAAACTTCAGTTGCTTTGATGATCGATGTGGCGCGTACACTTGCGTGACTGGTTGTGACTCGATTTGGCTCGATAGTGAGAGCGCGAGAATTTTCATAAATGATTACGCCAAGTTTTTCTACATACTCGGCAAGAGCGCGCACTAACCGTCCAGGATGAATCACTGCGCAATCAGGGGTGTAGAGAGCGCCGAGCGCCCCTTTCATGCCAATCCGTCCCAGGAGCGCACCTTTGGAGAGGAAGCTCTCATGAGGTGAAGTGGATTGGTGAAGTCGTTTGAGTTGCGCCTGATTTCGAGCCACGGTGATGGTGCCACTTTTCACGAAGCCAACCTCTGATGCATGATTGTGCGCAAATGCGCCGATCTCATCGATTGACTCAATCAAGTGCGGACGAATCTCATCATAACCGTGAGTTGTTGGATAGAGCGCTGAGCACCAACCACCGTTACGTCCACTTGCACCAAAACCAATTCGCTCACCCTCAAGGATCACGATACGCAAAGTAGAATCAAGTGATTTTAAATAGTAAGCGCTCCATAATCCGGTAAAACCTCCACCAATAATCGCGACATCAGCATCTATCTCTTCGCTCAGAGCTGGTCGCTCTTTTGGGTTATAGAAAAGGGTGTCATCCCAGAGATTCATGTCCTTCCTTCGGGCCATCGCTTCACATAATCGGGGAGTGGATGCGGGTGGGTCATCCTCGGATCTGGGATAGGTTGGCCATATCGATGTTCTATCGGAATGTTTCCGGCCCACACTGGCCACGAGAGATCAGACTCATCATCAGCAGGGAATTTGGAAGAAATCTTCACGCTCGCCTCTTCCATGGGAAGCGAGAGAATTGTTGTTTGTCGAATCTCATCCGCATTAAGTGGTCGCAGCGATGCGCGCCGCTCGGGAAGCAGGTGATCAGTGAGCAGATCAAAGCCCCGAATCTTCTCCTCACCTACAAGTTCTCGTGCCATACCGAGAATCAGCGCACTGCGATAATTCATCGACGATTCAAAAGCAGAACGAGCCAGCACGAGTGCATCGATGTGAGTCACTGAAACGGCACATGGCGCACCG
>JBEAMN010000110.1:0-4059 GCA_041165945.1 Actinomycetota bacterium | reverse complement strand
TGCCCAGCCTCGCGAGCAGCTTTGAGTCCGCTTCCTACCCCAAACCAACCAGGGACAATCTGCCGTGATTGGGTCCAACCAAAGACCCACGGAATTGCCCGCAAACCAGAGAGCCCCGCATCGGAATCAGGTCGACGTGATGGCCGAGAACCAAGATAGAGATTTCCTAATTGTTCTACAGGGGTAGATTGATAGAAATATTTTGGCAAGTCTGGGTGATCGACAAGATTGCGATAGCAGGTCATCGCCGCGCTACTCACTAAGTCCATGCAGGAATCCCAATTAGAAAGGTCGCGAGCGCTCTGTCGTGGCGCACGATTCAATACGGTTGCTTCAAGAGCTGCAGCAAGAATTAACTCGACATTCTCACGCGCAAGGGAGGGTAACGAGTATTTATCAGAGATGACCTCGCCTTGTTCGGTCATCTTTATCTCTCCAGCAAGCGAACCCCACGGGAGCGCCAAAATCGCATCATATGTTGGGCCACCACCGCGTCCAACAGAGCCACCTCGTCCATGGAATATTCGTAAATGAATCCCTGCTTTGCCTGTGAGATCACGTAATTTCCGTTGGGCGCGATGTATTTCCCATTGGCTAGTGGTGATACCTGCATCTTTATTGGAATCTGAATATCCGAGCATCACTTCTTGAATATCCCCGCGTAACTCAACAATCTCTCGATATTCTGGAATTTCGAGTAATTGGCTAACGATGTTATCCGCGCTCCGCAATTCGGCAACAGTCTCAAGTAAGGGAACGAATCCAATAAGTGCCTTTCCGCTCTCAAGATCTACTAAGCCAGCTTTTACAGCAAGCACAACCGCTGCCAGAAGGTCATTAGCCGATTTAGTCATGGAAACGATGTAACTCTCAATCGCCTCATCACCAAATTTTTCGATGATTTCTCCAATTACTGTGAAGGTATCAAAAGTCTGTTTTCCACGTGAATCCAGCTCTTCACGATTGATTTTTTCGCCATTTCGCAACTCCGAGACCAACAATCGCATTCGGGCCTCTTCATCTAAATCAAGATATCCAGCTATCCCTTTTGCGCTGAAGTATTGATTGAGCACGTGGTGATGCTGATGTGAATGTTCGCGCACATCAAGTGTTGCATGGGTCAAACCAAATGCCGACGCTGTTCTAATCATCTGCTCCAGTTCTCCCGAAGCTATTAATTCACCTTTATGCGCTAAGAGCGAGTCCCGCATGAGCAATAAATCATCTAAGAGTTCTTGGGTGTTGGCATAGTCACGACCAGGCACATGCGGCCCTTGGTTAGCATGGCGTTTTTGGGTGAGCATCAATTTGTGGCGAATAGCAGTTGCTTTGAGGCGATACGGCTCCTCCACATTAAGACGTTTAAAACGATCTTCAAACTCAGGAAGATTTTGCAGGTCCTGCTCAATCGATTTAACCAGCGCATCACTGGCTCCTACAAGTCTGGCTGAAACGGAGAGTGACTGACGTAACGTATCAAGTTTTTCAAGCAGCACTCGAACTGCATGACCAACTTGAAGCGTTATTGTCTCAGAGGTAATAGCTGGAGTTACATTGGGATTTCCATCGCGATCACCGCCAATCCAACTCCCAAATGAGAGAGGGCGCGCCAATGGATCGAGTTCGATTCCATATCGAGAAAGTTCGAAAGAAAAATCATCGAGGACCTGAGGAACGGTATATCGATGTAAATCATCGAGGTAATAGAGAGCATTTGTAGCTTCATCGAGCGGCTCAGGCTGTTCGAGCCTTAACTCATCAGTCTGCCAAAGCAGTTCTATTGCCTCTGCAAGTTTCTTGTCTCGCTCTCGCATATTCTGCTCATCAAGTAAATGAGCGACGGTCCCTAATTTGCTTAGTACCGATCTGCGCGCGGCTTCGGTCGGGTGAGCGGTGAATACAGGGCGAACCGAGAGAGTTGCTACAGCTCGTGCCAATTCATCGGGAGTTATCTTTGCCTCGCCAATTTTATGAAAAGTTTGTTGCAACCACGATTGGCCATTTACACGACCTTCATACAAAGCGCGAGCGCGGTGAACCTGCTCTGCGATATTTGCCAGATGGAAGTAGGTGCTAAAAGCGCGTACTAATTTAATACTCTCGTCTACACTCACTTTTTCTAAGATATTTGCGCCTAGGGGTGAGTCTTCGCGTACCGCTAGACGAACAGATTCAACTAAATCCAAGAGCGCTTGGCCCTCTTGTCGCACCAGCGTCTGACCCAACAATTCCCCTAATCGACGCACATCTGCGCGCAGGTTTGTTGCCGAGGTTTGCATGGTCATATCTTGGCAGAGCGAGCGCGGTAACATTACCCAGCGTTACCCCGTCGAAAGACGGATTCGACCGAGCCCCCCGCCTCCGCGGAAAATTGGGGCTCTTTGGCCATGTTTAAAGAGAGGGGAGCGAGTGGATCTGACCCACCTTATTGATGTTCTTGATGTAACCACCTCTCACCGCGCCCTTAGTTCTGGCGAGATTGTCATCGCACCACTGCCTTCTGCCGGAGTGCTCATTTCATCCCACGCACAACTTTCGTCGAGAAGGCAGACCGGGGCTCCAATAGTCGTGCTCACAGCTAACAATGGCCAAGAGCTCTTTGAGGAATTGAAATATCTTCTTCATCAACAGAGCGTTCATCTATTCCCAAGTTGGGAGACGTTACCTCATGAACGTCTGAGCCCACAGAGCGATACTGTCGCATGCAGGTTTGAGAGTTTGCGAGCAATCCTCAACAATCGCTGCGACGTAGTAGTCGTACCTGTCCGTTCATTCATTCAACCTTTCATTAAGGGATTTGGTAGCGCAGATGTGCCGCTATTTCAGACAGGTGTTCAGATCGAAATAGGCGTTGCAGTTAAAAAATTGCTTCAGCTTGGCTATAGCCGAACTGATCTTGTCGAAAAGCGTGGTGAATTCGCGCAACGCGGTGGCATCATCGACCTTTTCCCGCCGCAAGCTCAACACCCTATCCGCGTGGAATTCTTCGATGATGTAATTGATGAAGTGCGCTACTTTTCCGTTGCAGACCAGCGTTCGTTGGAAGTTTGCGGAGAGGGTCTTTATGCCTTACCTGCGCGAGAGATTCTCATTACCAGCGAAATTCAGGAGCGAGCGCGAGAATTAATAGAGATGAATCCATCACTTTCAGAGATGTTAACGCGAATTAGCGATGGAATTCCTATCGAAGGCATGGAGTCTTTGATGCCAGCTCTAGTAAACGAAATGGAGACTCTAACCGATTTATTAGGGAATGATTCGGAGATAATCCTGGTTGGCCCTGAACTAATTCGTAATCGTGCAGCGGAGCTAATAAAGACTGGCGAGGAGTTTCTTGAAGCTTCATGGCTCAATGCCGCTGCAGGCGGTCGCACGCCAATTGATCTGAGCACCTTGCGCCATCATTCATTTCGAGATCTGGATGAGGAATTAGAGCGCGCTCAAAGCTCTGGGCATACTCTTTCGTCAATTGCTCCTTTTGGTGGAGGTGAAGATGCGACCGATTCACAATTACGAGCAGTAGAGCCATTTCGAGGTAATTCCGAGCGCCTGATCGACTATCTAAGAGCAAAAATCAATGAACGGTGGTCGATATTAATGACTGCTACTGGCCATGGCACTGCGATGCGATACGAAGAAATGTTACGAGGCGAGGGAATTCCCACTTCTAACTCCTTACTCACTGGTGGAGTTTTCATCACCACTTCACCAATTCGCCATGGTTTTATCTCTGAACCAACGAAGTTCGTTCTGATAACAGAGCGAGACTTTGCGGGTAGCAAAGCACAGGATGGTGAAAAGAGCTCACTCGCATCACGGCGGAAAAATCGTATTGATCCACTATCCCTCAAGGAAGGAGATTTTGTCGTTCACCAGATTCATGGAATCGGAAAGTTCATCGAGATGGTTGAGCGAGTAGTGAATGAGACCAAGCGCGAGTATCTAGTTATTGAGTACGCATCGAGCAAGCGGGGCCAATCTGGTGATCGCCTCTACTTGCCTACCGATTCACTCGATCAGGTCAGCAAATATGTTGGGGGTGAAAATCCGACAGTTCAT
>JBEAMN010000109.1:0-2707 GCA_041165945.1 Actinomycetota bacterium | reverse complement strand
AAGATGCCACGCGCAAATCCAATCGCGAGCACGCCCGGTTGTTTTACCTTCTCGCTCACGCCTGTCCGCCAATCATCTGGAGGTAGATCTCTTCCAAAGTGGGGCGAACCATCGTGAGTTCCGGAATCTCACCAGGAATTCGTGCAGCAAGTTCTCTCACCAATTGAGTGGGAGTATCGGTGAGCTCGTGGTGAAGCGCACCATTCTCACGCCAACGAATATTGACCTTCTCGCGATCTCGTCCGCCTAATTTCTCTGGGGTAGCACAATCGACAATCACGCCATGGTTCATGACGGCGACGCGATCTGCAAGGGCTTCCGCCTCATCAAGATAATGGGTACTCATAAGAATTGTTGTGCCGTTTTTTCGTAGTGAGCGAATGAGATCCCAGAACGAGCGACGCGCCTCTGGATCAAAACCTGTGGTCGGCTCATCGAGGAAGAGCAGCTCCGGATTGCCGATGATTCCCAGTGCAACATCTAATCTGCGACGTTGACCTCCCGAGAGATGTTCGCCTCGAGCGTTCCGCTTCTCCTGCAAACCCACTGCTGCGATCACCTCTTCGACATCGCGAGGATGCGAGTAGTACTTAGCAAAGTGGGTGAGAATTTCTACGACTGAAAGATCGGCTGCATCCTTAGTAGATTGGAGGACGATTCCCACTCGATTTCGCCAGGCGGGCAGATTTGTCCGCGCAGGATCCTCGCCGAGAACGGAGAGCTCACCACCATCGCGTTTTCGATAGCCCTCAAGGATTTCGATAGTGCTCGTCTTCCCAGCGCCATTTGGGCCAAGGAGGGCAAATATCTCTCCCGTTGCCACCTCAAGGTCTATTCCCTTGACCGCGTCAATACGCGCGCCTTTGCCATTTCGGTATGACTTGGTTAAGGCGCGAACAGCGATTGCATTGCTCACAGACCACACTCTATCGCTTGTAATCACTCTGAGATTTACCGAGAAATACTCACAATTACCTGCGAAAATACCTGAGTGAGTCCACGGAAGAACTATCGATCCAAGGGAGCGCGCCCGGATAATTCCGAAGGGGCAGAGCGCGAGCCTCGACCATCAAATGAGTGGGAAGAAGATGGATTCACAGTCCGTTCGCTCACGGGTTCGAGTTCGACAAAGGTCTATCGATGTCCCGGTTGTGATCACGAAATTCGTACCGCGACCCCCCATATCGTGGCGTGGCCTACCGAAGATCCTGATACCCGCAGACATTGGCATACCCCGTGTTGGAATTCTCGAAATAAGAGAGGGCCAAAGATAGAGCGGACGCGAAACGCGCCAAAATATTAGTTAGATATTAGCTAGCGCTTTTTGAATCCAGTGGGGCATTTTGGATTGCTGCCTGCGACCTTACGAACTACTTTTCCTTTGACGCATGTGATGCTCTTTGTTGGGCTTTTCTTTCCGGCTGCGCTGGTGGTTGTTGTTGATTTGGTGAGCTTCTTCTCCTGAGTGAGTTTTACCTTGATAACGGGGGAGGAGAAGGTGAAATTCTGTGCTGACAAGAAGAGCCATTCTCGTTTAGCATCTTCACGAATGCTCTCGGTTGCAATCGTTTGCTCTTGGCCATCAGCGCCCACTACTGAGATTGATGCTTGGAATGGCGCATCGCTAAAGCCATAGACGCAACGAGCGGTCTCACTTCGAATTGCCAAATCATAAGTTCCGCGAGTGAGGGTTACTCCATCTGCTAGATGATGAAGACCTGCAACTTTATAGTTGAGTGTTCCATTTTTAAATTCAGGCGCCCCATTCTCATAGATCAGCGCATTAGTCGTCACAATTCCCAGGAGCTTGGTCTTATCGTTAAAACATTGAGAGGTAACTTGCGGTTGATAGCCATTTGCACTGGCACCTGATTGAATCAACCATTGCGCCTTAGCCCCAGGCATGGTCTTGAGAATAGGTTCGAAGGCGGCAAAGTCGGTGAAGTTTCCAACTGGGCTATATCCAAGTCCCCGGGTACCAGGAGTATTGACCAATTCGTTATATCCAAAATCATTACTTCCCAGACGTACCCGAGCATCAATTGCTGGATAGTTCTTTAACTCACTCTTCTTGATCACTCCATATGCACCAGGTGCGGCAACTGGAGCTCCTTCGATCGTGATCTTGTTGAATTTATTATCTAGAGGAGTGACATCCACTTTTATATCTTTAAGGCGTCCGTATAACCAACCTGTCATTTCATTACCCATACGAAGAGTGAGGGCAGCGCGAGTATCGTCAGCAAAATCTGCCGCCTTGCCATAACTGCCACTATCTAGCCAGGCTGGATCTTTATAGATACCTTGAGACCCTCCAGCGGGGCGCACACCGAATGTTGGTGCGCCATCAGGATTGACGCTCGAATAGGTTTCTAGCGGCGAGAAATCTCCCGGAATGATCTCCACAGGAAAAACATCTATCCGCATCGATTGGAGAGAAATCGGCGCGTTTCTTTTGCTGGCGCTACCTACCCCTTCTCGATTCTGGAAATACATCACCTTGACCGAGACCCCATAACTCTTCGTTCCAGCCTTATTGGTGATGGTGGGTGCGCTCCACAAACTTGGTCCGCCACCTGCGGGTAGGCCAGTCACTGGATCAGCTGGAGTTCGTGGCCCAGCAATCTCGCGCTCTAAAAGAGTCTGCTCAAGCGGGCCTGTGCCAGATCCAAGAGCAAGAGACTCAACGCACATTCTTTGAGCAGCT
>JBEAMN010000108.1:0-10127 GCA_041165945.1 Actinomycetota bacterium | reverse complement strand
ACAGACGATGAAATATTTATCGGTATCGAAGGGCAAACCAGGACCGACTAACGATGGCCACCACGACGGCACATCAGACCAACCCGTGAGGGCGTGATTAATCAAAATACCGTTATTTTTCCCGCTATTTAACGTTCCCCATGTCTGATAGGCGATGGTGATATCAGGAAGAACTTCTCCCGATTCCAGAGTGAGGTCGCCTATTTTTAGGAAGCGACGCTCACCTGGATCGTGATCTTCTAACCATGCCCCAGTGACGGGTAGGTCGGTAGTAATTTCTACTTCCCTGCTGCGGCAAACCCAGTCTCGAGATCCGCCTTAATGTCATTGATATCTTCGAGACCAAGACTTAAGCGAACTAGACCAGGTGTGACTCCAGCGGTGAGTTGTTCCTCGGGCGTCAATTGCGAGTGGGTAGTGGATGCTGGGTGAATCGCGAGTGAGCGAACATCACCGATATTGGCAACGTGGCTGAAGAGTTCGAGCGCCTCGATGAACTTCTTGCCGGCATCGATGCCGCCTTTGAGTTCGAAGGAGAGGACCGCACCTGATCCCTTTGGCGAATACTTCTTTGCCAAGCCATGCCATGGCGATGAGGGCAGGCTCGCGTAATTGACCTTAGAGACCGCTGGATGCTTCTCCAGCCAGGTAGCGACGGCGAGCGCATTTTCGACATGGCGTTGGACGCGAAGGCTCAAGGTCTCCAGACCAAGGGCAAGAAGCCATGCATTAAATGGGCTTACTGCAGCGCCGGTATCACGGAGGAGGGTGAGGCGGATCTTGAAGATGTAGGAGAGGTTGGCGCCAAAAGGCGAACCGACTCCGAGATTCACTGCATAGACAAGGCCGTGATAGCTCGGATCTGGCTCGTTGAAGTTCTTAAAGCGCGCAGGGTGTTGTGCATAATCGAACTTGCCTGCATCGATGATCGCACCAACTACCGAGTTGCCATGGCCAGAGAGGAACTTGGTTGCCGAGTGGACGACCACATCTGCGCCATGTTCGATTGGCTTAATTAAGTATGGAGTAGCCACGGTGTTATCGACGATCAGTGGTACACCCGCATCGTGAGCAACCTTCGCAACAGCTGCGATATCAAGGAGGTCATTCTTTGGGTTAGCGATGGTCTCGCCGAAAAACGCCTTGGTATTAGGGCGAATTGCCTTCTTCCATGACTCTGGATCATCGGGGTTATCGACGAAGGTGACCTCCACGCCGAACTTAGGCAAGGTGTAGTGGAAGAGGTTGTAGGTACCGCCGTAGAGCGATGGTGAGGAGACGACGTGATCGCCAGCCTCGGCAACGTTCATGATTGCATAGAAAGTTGCAGCCGATCCGGAGGCAACAAGAAGCGCTGCGACTCCCCCTTCGAGAGCAGCTAATCGTTGCTCCACTGCATCTTGAGTGGGGTTCATAATTCGGGTGTAGATATTTCCCAACTCTGCTAAACCAAAAAGATTTGCAGCATGGGTGGTATCGCGGAATTGATAGGCAGTTGTCTGATAGATCGGAAGTGCACGAGCCCCTGTTGTGGGATCAGGAACCTGTCCAGCATGGATCTGTTGCGTATCAAATGACCAGTTAGCTGACATAACGAAATATCCCTTCATAACTTTCTATAAGGGGGTATTACCTTTCGGTGAGATACCCGCGCTTGTCGTTACGACTTTCGTAGCGACCTGGTCTTCACCCGGAGCACCCCACCGCGGTGGAGGGTTGCCGTCCAGTTAGCCGGGGCTTGGAACTGGAACTCATGACCTAAGAGAAAAGATAGGCAAAAGGTTGAAAAAAGTAAAATTCGAGAGCGTTTTTCCTGGCTACCCGAGCAGCTCTGCCTCCAACTTCGGATGGAGTTGATGGCGCATGGTGGTGAAGGCCTCAGGCGGCCACCCTGCGGCGAAGGTCTTCTGCAAAAGGTGTGCAAGTGAGTAGTGCGGATCATCAGTGAGCGCACGTTCCAGTGCGCGCTTGGCCCCCTCGATATCTCCCCCTTCGTAGCGAACTAGCGCTAACAAGGTTGCTGTTGGCCCTCGATATCCAACAGGAGCAGAATCCAAAAGCGCTCGCCAAAGCTCCCGATGTAATTCGAGATTCTCATCGCCATGAGATCCGATTCCAAAGTCGCGCACTTGAATATCAGTAAGTGCAATCAACGCATCGGCGATAAGGCTCTGATTTTCTAATTCGCGTTTGATAGTGAAGTGTGAAATCAGTCGGAGTAACGCAATCACGCCACGCTTGGAACGGTTACTTGGTTCACAACGCTCAAATTCTGTACGCGCGCGATCTAACAGAGTAAGAAGATCTGTCGGTTCTGCTGGTGCAGGAGTAAGTGGCGGCATGACCAACCCCTGAAAGACATGCTCAGCGGCAAACTCACTCGAGGCGATATCAGGTAGCGGTTCACCTGCAGGGTCGCAGCACTCTTGATTTTTGCAGAGGAAGGAGCGCCACCGCCCTTGATGAATGATCAGAAAATCCTTTACTGGGGCGATTTTTTCGCAGATTCGCTGCAGTTGCTCCCAGATCTGATCGCCCTGCTCGCGAGCGAAATCTGAGGGAAGGTAGGCAAGAACCAAGAGTTGATCAATATCCGATTCGCGAAGGGGTGCAAGATATGGCTCTGCCCCATTGAGTTCAGGAGTATGTGGAAGTTCCGCTTGGACTGCTAAGGCGACAGCGCCTTCGGAGAGTGCGATCAATACCAGGCACTCCTCGGGCGCAGCGTTGAGAAAGAAAGGAACGGCGGTGATGAGTTCGGTGGGTGTAGAGATGGTTGTCATAAGCGCAGAGCCTGGTCGCTGGCTCCGACGTAAAAATTATTTATCCACCAAATCTTGTGGAGAAGTTATTGGGTGAAGAAAACCCGTGCTCGAAAGAGCTCGGCATCCATGACAAAGGTCGAGGTGATTCCTTGAGGTATTGGAGCCCACGGTGAGTGGGGCGTGCGAAAGCGACCTTCCCAATGGCAGCGCATCTGGATCCGGTAGCGCCCAGCACGTGAGTAGATGTGCGCACCGCGAATCGCGCTCCCACCCCAAAACTCTCGCTGCCCATCCCCCCATAGCCATTCAATCCGCGGATGCAAGCGCAATTCGATTGAGGTATCGAGAATCGGGAGCGTTTTCACAAACTCTGAACATCCGTAACTGCGTATCAAAAGTGGTTCGTTAATTAACGCTCCATACCGAGGTAACGCCTCAAATCGCCCCTCAGGAAGTACCTCACGGATCTGATCCGAGAGCGACGGTCGAGGTGCGCGCTTGATGACTCGGGTACTACTTCTCACCGGTGTAGGAGTCAGGGTGGCGCTCGGAACTTTTCGAATGGTTCGCACGGGATCGCGACGAGCCGTGATGACCAATTCGCCACCTTCACGACGAACTTCTACGCAGGTCTGCGAGCAATCAGCCGCTTGAGCGCTAGGAGCGGAGGCTACATTCGCCATCATTAAAAAAACCGAAAATTTCAGGGCTTTTTTCACACTTCGCTCCAGGTATCTCCGCTGCGAAGAAAGCTTCGGAGTTCACTTCCTGATCGATCAGGTGGCGCTTCACTTGAAATTCTTAAGGTCCAGAGATTCTCACTACCGCTCTCTACCTGGATTGCAACAATCTCACTCTCAGGATTTTTATTCTCTAAAAGATAATCAATAAGTGTGGGAGGAATTTCTGGAGGAATGAGGTAACTCTCGCGAGTACTCGGGGTTATTGATCTGCCAATTGGCCCTTGTGCCACTCCTTGCTCGATCTGCGCGCACCCCACCACTGTGAGGGCTACCAATCCGAGAGCGAGTTTCTTGAGAGTGTGGAGAGTGTGGAGTTGGTTGATTTTCAGGATTTTCAGGATGTTCATCGAGGTGAGAGTAGGTCAATCACATAACGCCCACACTCTCAAGCTCGAAACTGTGAATATCGCCCCGACGCTGTGGTACCAATGGCTATGGCTCCGCGCGATGGTGATGGTTGGGTGGAATGTCCGTGTGGCGGAAAACATTGGGGAAAATTTGGCGCCGCCGGTCTGCTTCTGATTCGCGACTCACAACTCTTACTCCAACATCGCGCACCGTGGGTACATAACGGCGATACCTGGGGTATTCCTGGAGGCGCCCGCGACTCCCATGAGAGTTTCACCGAAGCAGCGATCCGCGAGGCGCATGAGGAGATTGCAATCACTGCTGATGAGATCGAGATACTCGATGAGAGCGCGCAGGATCATGGAACGTGGTGTTACCACACCATCATCGCCCGAGCGAAAAGTCACTGTGATCCCATCGCAGCAAATCAAGAATCAATTGAGGTGCGTTGGGTAGAACGGGATTTGGTTAATTCGCTAGCGCTACATCCAGCCTTTGGAAAGAGCTGGGCAAATCTTCACAATCTCATTCAGACTCTGCCGTAGGCAAAATCTGCCACGCCAATTACTCCTGCATCGTTTCCTAATTGCGCCCGCGTGAATTCAGGAATGGTCCGTAAATCAGGAACGACGATGTTCTCCCGCAAACCACGGAGCGCACCGCCCTCCCAGAGTTCGAAGGTGGCGCCAAAGCCACCACCAATAACGATTACTTCGAGATCGACAACATTTGCCAATCTCCCAGAAATTGCACCGATTGCCCACCCCATCTGATCAAAGAGAGCAGTTGCACGTGGCTGCCCGGCCCGTGCGCCATCGGCCAACTCTTGGGTGCTGGCAAAGCCACTTGCCTTCGCTCGCGCCTCCATCGCTCGACCACTAGCAACCGCCTCGACACATCCAATGAGGCCACACGGACATTTCTCACTCGCTCCCGGCACATTGAGGTGCCCTAATTCAGCTCCCAATCCATGGGCTCCCAAAATGAGTGAGCGATTGAGGATGAGTGCGCCACCAATTCCCGTTCCCACAGCAAGGAGGGCCATGTGGCTAAAACTTTTTCCAGCGCCATGGCGAAATTCTCCCCATCCGGCAGCGCTTGCATCATTAGTTAACGAGATCTCTCGATTGATTTGAGGGGCAAGAAGATCACGCAAGGGAAAATTTTCGAAATCAAGATTTCCTGCGAAAGTAATAACACCACGCTCTGAGTCGATGAGCCCAGCGCATGCAATCCCGACGCTCTCGCTCTCGTGCTGCGGATCCAAACTCTTGATTGCCTTGGCTAAATCCTCAATTATCTGCGCGCGTCGGAATGGTTCCTCAATTTTTTTAACGATTTGCCCATTGCGAACCACGGCCGCAGAGATTTTCGTGCCGCCAATGTCGACTCCAAGTGCAATTGCCATCGTTGCTCGATTCAGACCAATCAGACCGTTTGGGTAACTTTGTTTAAGCCTCGAGGAGTATCAGGATTAAAGCCCCGCGTGATAGCGATGCGCTCAGCGATCTTCTGTCCTGGGATTACTTGGAGGATTGGGAGGAGCTCATCAGATAGCTCCGGCAGCGGAATCTGATGTACCCGAACTCCTGGAGCGCTTACGCCACCGATGTTGATGATTGGCGCCCCCGCTTCATGCGCAGCACGTTGCAAATCGTGAAGCCCCGTCAGAAGCGGTGAGGTGTTTGAAAGTCCCAGGGAAATAAGCGGAAATCCTTGGCTAAAAACTGCAACAGGTCCATGGCGAAGATCGGCAAATGAGAGACCTGATGCGTTAATGAGGGCGCACTCCTTCAACTTTAGAGCAATCTCTCGCGCTACCGATTGTCCAAAACCTCTTCCCGAAACCACCAAGGTATGTGCGCTCCCAATTGCTCTCTCGATTTCTCCAAGATGAAGTGGCGCTGCGAGTACCTCGCGCACCAGATCTGGCAATTTGCTCAATTCACTATCAAGAGAACCTGAACTTAGCGATGAGGCAACCCATGCCATCGCAGCCATAGCGCTTGAGAAAGTTTTCGTTGCGGGAACTGCGCGCTCAACACCAGCATGGGTGAGCAGAGTCAGATCTGCTCCTTGAGTGATTGGACTATTTGCCACATTGGTAAGGGCCACCGTCTTCGCGCCTAACCGCTTAGCCCACGCTAAAGATTCCACGATCTCCGAAGTAGATCCCGATTGGCTAATGCCGATTACTACATGCTGGGAGAGGTTAACTGTGGCATCGAATGCTGTGGCAAGTGATGGACTGCCACTTGCCGCCAAAACGCCAGCTCGTGTCGAAAGTACGTACTGACCATAATCGGCAACATGATCGCTTGTACCGCGGGCCATGAAGAGAACGCTTTGGGCACCGTTAAAAAGTTGTTGTACTTCCACCCTGGAGCGCTCGAGAGCGGCAAGGGTCGCCGAGAGCGCATCTGCCTGTTCATTGATCTCTGAACTCATAATGCTCATCACGCCACCTCCACTCCCCCTACCCAGGTACGAATACTCCCACCTTCAGTGAAGAGCGTCAGGTCTGCCCGAGCGCCCACTGCTATCTCCCCGAGATCGCCTCGCCCAAGCAAGCGCGCTGGGACCCGAGTAGCGCTCAGTAGCGCTTGGGTAAGCGGAACACCTGAGGCTACAGCGCGGGCAATCACCTGATCGAGAGTCAATCGTGAGCCGGCGAGCGTGCCATCGCTTCGATATCCACCGCCATCTGCTCTGGCAGTGACTACCTCATCTCCCAATCGGTTGCTCAACGAATCAGTGACTAACGCAATCCGCTCGCTCAGATTCTCGAATGCCCAACGGATCCGATCACCATCGTTATGAATTCCATCCGCGATAAATCCAATCGTCAACTGATCCAATTCGCGCGCTGCTCGAATAATTCCTTGGTCAATATCTTTGTTCATCCCATTAAAAAGGTGCGTGACCATATTTAATCCGGCAGCAACAGCATCGACCATCTGCTCAAAATCTGCACCTGAGTGGCCGACGCTTGCGATTGCTCCTGCTTCGCGAATCGATGCAATAGCATCGAGCGCGCCTGCACGCTCAGGAGCGAGAGTGACGATGGCAATTCGTTGAGTGTCCAGAAGAGGGAGAAGATTCTCACGGGTGGGTTCGACGAAGAAGCGCGCGTTATGTGCACGTGCAAAATCTTCTGAGAGGAAGGGGCCTTCGATGTGATATCCAAGGTGACGCGCTCGTACTAAACCTGTGAGAGAACTTTCACCGCAATCACTTCCCTTAATCGCGGCAATCAATTCACCAATTGGAGCAGAAATCATCGAAGGGGTACATGCGGTCACGCCATGGCGAGCAAGTGATGCAAGAGCTTCTTCCATCTGCTCTTTATCTGCATCGAAGAAATTGATATCTGCGATTCCATTTATCTGACAATCGATAAGTCCAGGAGAGAGCACTCCTTCGACGAGAATGACATCGCCAGATAAAGATGGTGGTGAAGTAATAACTGAGGTTATGAAGCCGTCGGTTATCTCGATCGAGGCCGAGGTAATCACGCCATCAATCAGCGCGCTCTCGGCCCCTATCGAGAAAGGTTGAGCCATCTGGCTAGGTGTTACTTGTTAGCTGCATCCCGAAGTGGAGCCACAGCCTTCGCAGACGTAGCAAGCCCCGGCTGCACGCATCTTCACTCCGCAGGTCATACACATTGGAGCATCAGCGCTTCGACCCATCATCGCCTCGAGCAACTCAGTGGAGGAACCGATCTGCACCGGTGCTGCTGGTGCTGAAGTAATCGCAATATCTTGCGCCTTTGTTGCCTGTGCTACTGGAGCAGCTGGTGGCGTTTCGATTGCTACCTCATCCATCGCGGGCGCGGCTTCTGGTGCGCTGTAACTTCCCGCATCAAGGGCGCGAGCGCGCTCTGCTGCAGAGAAGATTCCCAACGCTGCTCGCTCATCTGCAGGGAGGTAATCAAGAGCAAGGCGACGGAAGATGTAATCCATCATCGATTGCGCCATGCGAATATCAGCATCATCAGTCATGCCTGCTGGTTCAAAGCGCAAGTTGGTGAACTTCTGGACGTAGGTCTCGAGCGGTACGCCGTATTGCAATCCAATCGAGACTGCAATCGAGAAGGCATCCATCACACCAGCAAGAGTTGAACCCTGTTTGCCGAGCTTTAAGAAGACTTCACCAAGAGCGCCATCTTCGTAAGCTCCTGCAGTCATGTAACCCTCTGCGCCACCGACGTTAAAGGAGGTGGTTCGTGATGGACGTGACTTAGGAAGACGCTTACGTGTTGCACGCGCTGGGGCTGCGCTCTCGACAACTGGCTCATCTTTCTTCTTTGCCTTGCCATCGGAGAGCGGTTGTCCAACCTTGCAATTATCGCGATAGACGGCAAGGGCTTTAAGGCCGAGCTTCCATCCTTCGTAGTAGACCTCTTCGACCTCTTCGACAGTTGCTTCCTCTGGAAGATTGACGGTCTTGGAAATTGCACCAGAGAGGAATGGTTGGCAGGCAGCCATCATCCGCACGTGGCCCATTGGCGCGATTGAACGGGCGCCGAGCGCGCAATCAAATACGTCGTAATGCTCTTGCTTAAGCCCTGGCGCATCGATGACATGGCCATTTGCTTGGATGTATTCAACGATTGCTTCGACAGTCTCTTCGGTGTAACCAAGTTTGCGAAGGGCAGCAGGAACTGTTTGGTTAACAATCTGCATCGATCCGCCGCCAACAAGTTTCTTAAATTTCACAAGCGAGAAATCTGGCTCGATACCAGTGGTATCGCAATCCATCATGAGGCCAATGGTTCCGGTTGGTGCGAGAACTGATGCCTGCGCATTGCGCCAGCCATTCTTCTCACCAATCTTCAAGCCCTCATCCCATTGCTTATTTGCCTCGGTCCAGACATCGCGATCAAGGGTTGTTACCGAGCGTGCAGCGACAGATGCAGCGGCATGCTTACGCATAACGCGGGTATGTGCTGCTGCGTTACGGGCATAACCCTCGTACGCGCCGACAATTCCGGCAATCTCTGCGGAGCGACGGTAGGAGGTTCCGGTCATCAATGAGGTGATTGCGCCAGCGAGTGCGCGTCCACCATCGCTGTCGTATGGCAGACCTGATGCCATCAAGAGCGCTCCGATATTGGCAAAACCAATTCCGAGTTGGCGGTATTTACGGGTGGTGTCGCCAATTGCCTCGGTGGGGAAATCTGCGAAGCAGATGGAGATATCCATCGCGGTGATAATCATCTCTGTTGCCTTGACGAAGGTCTTTGCATCAAATGATCCATCAGCCTTGAGGAACTTCATCAAGTTGAGCGATGCAAGGTTGCATGAGGAGTTATCGAGTGACATGTACTCCGAGCAGGGGTTGGATGCATTGATTCGACCTGTCTCTGGATTGGTATGCCAATCATTGATGGTGTCGTCGTATTGAATTCCTGGATCAGCACAGGCCCATGCTGCCTCTGCCATCTTGCGGAAGAGTGATCGTGCATTGACATGCTCGATGATTTCACCTGTTGAACGAGCGCGAAGTCCGAATTCTTTTCCTTCTTCGTATGCGCGCATATATTCGTCGCTTACACGAACAGAGTTATTTGCATTCTGATACTGGACAGAGATGATGTCTTTGCCACCGAGATCCATATCGAAACCGGCATCACGGAGGACGCGAATCTTCTCTTCTTCGCCGACCTTAGTCTCAATGAACTCTTCGATATCCGGATGGTCAACATCGAGGACGACCATCTTCGCAGCGCGACGAGTGGCGCCACCGGACTTAATCGTTCCTGCTGAGGCATCAGCGCCGCGCATAAACGAGACTGGACCTGATGCGGTGCCACCTGATTTGAGAAGCTCTTTGGAGGAGCGGATGCGGGAGAGGTTAAGACCTGCACCCGAACCACCCTTGAAGATCATTCCCTCTTCGCGATACCAGTTGAGGATCGAATCCATGGTGTCATCAACGGAGAGGATGAAGCAGGCGCTTACCTGCTGTGGCGCTGCAGTGCCCACGTTAAACCAGACTGGAGAGTTAAAGGAGAAGACTTGATGCAAGAGCATCCAGGTGAGCTCGTGCTCAAAAATTTCTGCATCAGCATCAGTAGCGAAATAACCGAATTCTTTTCCGGCCTTGGTGTAGGTGAGCACTACGCGATCAATGACCTGCTTAAGTGACCATTCGCGATTTTCAGCACCTACTGCGCCACGGAAGTACTTGGTGGTTACGATCGTTGAAGCATTTACTGACCAAAAGTCAGGAAACTCAACGCCGCGTTGTTCGAAAACAACTTCGC
>JBEAMN010000107.1:0-7765 GCA_041165945.1 Actinomycetota bacterium | reverse complement strand
ACTGTGGCTCCCTCGTTCCAGTTCTCTCGCGCGTGCTCCATTCTTCGTTAGTAGACACACTGGATGAAGAGTTTGTAGAGACCGGAATCATCCGTGGTGTTCGTAAATCTCGGTTCTATTGGTCCTACCTGCTTAGACCATCGCTTGCGCCTACCGTTGTGCTCCTGAGCTACATGGTTGGAGTCATGATTGGTGGCACCGTGATTATGGAAACGATCTTCTCTTTGCCGGGAATTGGTCGAGAATTGATAACCGCGGTTGATGGACGTGACTACCCAGTTGTGCAAAGTATCGCCATGATCTTTGGCCTGATAGTTGTCTTCTTTAGTTTCATTGGTGATTTGACCGGTTATCTCCTAGATCGGAGAGTGACGCTTTCATGAGTACTCATGTGGACACAAAACCGAAGTCGAAGAAAAAGTTTATCAAAGAGGGAACTTTTGGTATCTACACCGGAATCTTTATGTTGGGTTCTTTGGTGCTCGCGGGAGCAATCATTCCTCGGATTAGCAAATATGGACCCGACGAATTGGCTTCAATGCCGCTTGCTCCACCAAGTAGAGCTAACTTCTTCGGAACCGATGTCTTAGGGCGAGATGTTTTTGTCCGAGTCTTTGATGCAGTCTTCATCGACCTGGGCACCGCGATTATTGGTGTAGCAATCCCCTTGGTTGTTGGCACCATCATCGGCACCCTCCTTGGAATCTCACAGAACAAGCGCGTGAACTCTGTGGTGGGGTCACTCATCGATGGAATCAACGCCTTCCCGTTCTTAGTTTTCGTAATCGCGTTGATTGCTTTTATCGGTCCCGGGGTTGGCAGCATCGTTCTTGCTATTTCACTGGTGAACTGGGCTAGATACGCACGTATTGCTCGCACACGTGCAGTCGTGGTGAATAAACAAGGTTACGTTGAAGCGGCTCGCACCTTGGGCTTTTCCAAGAAACGAATCCTCTTCAAGCACATCATTCCCAACGTCTCCTCAGAGACGCGCGCCTATGCACTTAGTGATTTCATCATCGTGATCATCGCGATTGCCGCTCTCTCCTTTCTTGGATTGGGTATCAAACCGCCGCAGGCAGAGTGGGGCGGAATGATCCGCGACGGTAAAGATTTGCTCACCGTGGGCTTCTGGTGGCCGACTGTATTCCCTGGTATCGCGCTCTGTTGGGCTGGTATCGCCGTGGCATTTATTTCCGAAGGTCTCACTCGACGTATGCGAGAGGTGGGAACTCGATGAGTACTCCAGCCAAACCTCTGATTCAAATTAAGGATGTCGTCATCGGCATTCCTCATAAACGTCGACCTACCTTGATCATCGTTGATAAAGCCAATTTCGACATCAACTATGGAGAGATGGTTGGCATTGTGGGGGAATCCGGTTCTGGTAAAACCATGATCTGCCGAACCATGATTGGCACTCTCGAGCGCCGCGGCGGGAAAATCATGTCGGGCGAAGTCATCTTCGAAGGGCAAGATCTTGCGAAAGCCAATGACGCCACGTGGAAGAGCTTACGTGGAAAGTCGATCGGATACGTGCCACAAAGCGCGCTCGCTGGCCCTAACCCGGTCCTCACTATCGAAGCACAACTAGCAGAAGCGCTGCGAAATACCGGCGACACAAAGAACATCAAGGCTCGCTCAAAGGAATTGTTGGATCTTGTGAAGATTCGACGAGTAGATACCGTCATGAAGCAGTATCCCTATCAATTATCTGGCGGTATGCGGCAACGCGTGATGATTGCTTGTGCACTTGCAACTCGACCCAAGCTTCTCATCGCAGATGAGCCAACGACGGGCTTAGACGTTACTGTGCAATCTCAAATCATGGATCTGCTCAAGGAAATTCGTTCGGAAATGGGAACGGCGATTGTTCTGATTTCCCATGATCTTGCGCTCATAGATGAGGTGTGTGATCGAGTTGTAGTAATGCATGCCGGAGCCACGGTTGAAGTGGGATCGGTGAAAGAGCTTGAAAAACCTCGACACCCCTACACCATCGCACTCAATTCCTCGCGAATCGATGTTGCCAAGCCAGGCAGTGAGCTTGTGACTATCAAAGGTAATGCCCCTTCGGTCGGCGAGTGGAATCCCGGTTGTCGCTTTGCTGAGCGTTGTTCCATCGTTCAGGCCGACTGCAAAGTTGGCGTACATCCTGAACTCATTGGTGCAAGTGGCACCCATCAGAGCGCATGTATCCACACCGAACTTTTGGAGCGAATCTAATGGCTGAATTCCTTCTCGAAGCAAAGAATGTCAGCGTCACCTTCGGTTCTGGCTCAACAAAGGTGGAAGCGGTAAAGAATTGCTCGCTCACGCTTCGCTCAGGCGAACCCATCGGAATCGTTGGTGAATCCGGTAGCGGCAAGTCAACACTTGCGCGAGTTCTCGCTGGATTACAAGTTCCTACCGAGGGTGAGATTTATTTCAATGGTGAGCCGGTCTATAAAGGGTCAAAGTCTTATACCGGCGAAGCCCGACGACAGGTGCAGATGGTCTTCCAGGATCCCTATGGAAGCCTCAACCCACAATTAACAGGATTAAATGCTGTTGCGGAAGCGGTCCGAATTCACGATAAAACCAATAAAGATGAATCTGAGAATCGTGCGCTTGAACTTCTTCGCCGGATGGGAATCGCTGAACTTGATGCGATCAAGAAGCCTCGCCAACTCTCGGGTGGGCAACGGCAGCGAGTGAGCGTCGCTCGTGCGCTCTCTGCTCGTCCAACGGTCTTACTTGCCGATGAACCAACATCTGCGATTGACCAGAGCGCCCAAGCGCAACTTCTCAATCTCTTCCGTGGATTACTCGACGATGGACTCGCTATCGTTCTTGTCTCCCATGATCTCGGTGTCATCCGCTATCTCACCCAACGCGTCTACGTGATGAAGGATGGTGTGTTCGTTGAGTCTGGTGTCACTGAGGAGATATTCAACGATCCTCGTGAGGAGTACACCAAACTACTTCTCGCATCAATTCCGGGTGAACTTGGCGTTGCTGCACGAAGGAAACTGAACAAGATCTAGATTCTTTATTTGATAGAGGGATGCGAGATGGCTGGCCAAGGTTTACGAGTGGGAGCGGTCAATCTCACTATTAATCCTGAGTTGGGCATGTCGAAGGGCGGTTTGCGCCTCTTTGGAAGTCCCATCACCAAAGTCGATGATGATCTCTACTTAGGCGCCATAGTTTTGGAATCAAAGGGCGTAACCCTCTGCCTTATCGCATGCGATCTTGGAAACTCTCGAACAGAAGAAGCTCTGGAAATTCGAACAAGGGTTGCACATGCGCTCGAGATACCAGTCGTCAATGTGATGTTCAATGTGAGCCACAACCACAGCGCTGCAGATTTACCTACCATGCTCCGTGGGAACGCTGATGAAAAAGATATCTCGCGAAGTGAGAATTATTTCGCATTTGTTATTGAACAGGCGGTGCTTGCAGCAACCACCGCACAAGCACAGTTACGCCCAGCTCGCATGGCACACGCATGGGGCACAAGTGATTTGAATATCTATCGACGGGAGTGGAATGGCGATCAAGATGTACTGGGTGAAGTGCCAGGCCATCCAATTGATAATTCAGTCGGAGTAATCCGCTTCGATGATCTCGAGGGAAATCCAATTGCAATTCTCTTTCGCTTCTCTTGTCACCCAGTTGTCAACGGCGCCCAATCTCCCACGCTCTCTGCTGATTTCCCCGGGCCGGCGCGGAAAATCATCGAAAAGAATGTCGGCGGTACCGCTCTCTTTCTCCAAGGCTGTGGTGGAAATATCAACCCACAGGTGGGTATTGGTTATGAAGTGGATTGTTCGGAAGAGGTCTACCGAATGGGTACAGCACTTGGCGCAGAGGTGGTCCGGGTAGCACTTGGACTGCGCACAAATAAGTACCAAAAGGATCGAGTCCTCCTCCAAAATGTTCCAAACATCTTGTTCAAGCCTTGGCGAGAACGAACTGAGCACTCTGAGGTAACCCTTGGTGCCAGCCATGAAGTTGCTCACTTTGGATTCGTACCACTTCCCTCTGTAGCTGAGGCCGCGCAATTGGCGGACCATTGGGAGGGCGAGATTCTCGAGCGAGAAAAACGTGGCGCTTTAACATGGGAAATCCGCGTAGCGAAGAAAATGAAACTCTGGGCTGATTCGGTAGTGGCTGGTGCAGCCGAAGCCAATCCCACTCGTGATTTTGAGGCTCATGCCTTTCGAATTGGCGATATTGCCATCATTGGTCTCAATGTTGAAGCCTTCTTTGAGACTGGCGAAGAAATCAGAGCACACTCCCCCTGGCCAAATACTTTCGTCCTTGGCTATACAAACGGCACCATCATGTATTTGCCTCGCGCTCAGGACTACCCGAAGCAGGGATGGAAATGGCCCAACACACATGCGCTACCAGATTTCTTACCGCAGTCGTACTGTCAGCCTGCGCTATGGCATCCAGATTCAGAACAGAAAGCAGTCAAAGCAGCTCGCACCGCTCTTGATCGTCTGCGGTGATTTTTCTTACACGCGCAAATCGATTGTCGCGCCACCATCGACAACAATAGTCTGGCCATTAATGTACGAGGCTTTCTTCGAAGCGAGGAAAACTACAACTGCCGCTTGCTCCTCTGGTCGACCCATTCGTTTCATCGGGACCGCCTGAGCAAATGCCTCATGGGTCACCTCTTTGCCATCGACAAATATTCGATTAGCAGTTTTTGTAAATCCTGGAGCGACAGCAACAACGCGAATGTTCTCAGGCGCCCATTCCACTGCCAAAGTGCGGGTGAGCGCCTCTAGTCCAGCTTTAGAGACTGAATACGAGAGTCGACCAGGTAATCCAATTCGCCCAGCAATCGATGCAATCGAGATGATTGTCGGATAAGGAGATTTCACTAGATGCGGATATGCCGCTCTACAGCATCGAAATGCACCATCAAGATGTACGTTAGTGATGAAACGCCAATCCTCATCGGTATAACTCTTGGTCAATCCCTGGCGAAAATTTCCGGCATTATTGACCAGCACATCTAGACGACCAAATCGTTCGATGATCTTCGCAATCCCGCTATCGACCGATTCAGTTGAGCCAACATCAATGCCAACCGCGCAGACGTGCTCTTCTGTTGGGTCTAATGATTGAGCTACTTCTAGAGCCGCCTCTACGCGAAGGTCAGAGACCACTACCTCATACCCTTCTTCGAGGAATTGCTTGCACATCTCAGATCCCAGGGCGCCAGCGCTCCCGGTTACCAAGACGACTGGGCGTTCACTCTTTGCCATACGAGGAAGTCAAGCATTGAGCTGAAGGATAAACAAGCGCATTCGGTTCATGATTCGGATCATGATTCGGCAGAGAAAAATGTAGATACTTTTAAGAACTCACAAGGTAAGGTGCGGCTATGGGAATTTATGATGGTCAGGTAGTGGTCGTTGCCGGTGGCGGCGCTGGAATCGGGGCGGCAGCAGCAGAATTATTGGCATCGCGAGGGGCGAACGTCATCGTCTCTGATGTCGTCAAAGGCAATGCCGAACAGGTCTCCTCTGCAATCAACGGCGCTGGCGGAAAGAGCGTTGCACGCGAAGTAAACGTCGCAGACCAGCAAGGGGTAGCCGAGTTTTTAAATGGCATCGCGAAAGAATTTGGTCGACTTGATGCGATTGTGAATAGCGCCGGAATCGTTGGACCCACCAATACCCCTCTGGAGAAGATCACTGCAGCAGATATTGAAAAGGTTCTCTCGATTAATTTGCTTGGTGCTATCTGGTTAACTCAAGCTGCCCTCCCCATCATGAAAGCAGCAAAGTATGGCCGTATCGTTCATGTTGCATCGATCGCTGGCAAAGAAGGTAATCCAGGTATGACTCCGTATGTTCTCTCAAAGTCGGCGATGATTGGATTTGTTAAAGCTGTTGCAAAGGAGGTTGCAACCGAGGGCATCACAATTAATGCCATTGCACCCGCCGTGATTAAGACACCAATGAATGCAAATACCAGTGAAGAGACCCTCAAATACATGATTTCGCGGATACCTATGGGTCGCCTCGGAGAGGCTGAAGAGGTCGCTGAGATGATTTCCTTCGCTGCATCATCGGCCTGCTCATTCACCACAGGATTTTGTTTTGATACCTCGGGTGGTCGCGCCACTTACTAAGTGGGCTACTTCAGTTGGAGTGCACTCCAGTCGGGATCACTATCAATTCCCATCAAGGTATCGGGCATATCAGGAAGGGTGAATTTCCAGCCAGTTGTTGGTCGCTCAGTAGCTTCTTTTGATTGAGCAACAATCAATTCGGCGAGCGCATCCACGCTTGCACCTGGGGCGGAATACTCAATAGAAACGCTCTCCACATCGAGAATCGAAGCGACTTGGCTATGCCAGGCATCGTAAACATGCCACGAGACCGGCATCTTCTTCTCGGCGAGATACTCATTGAGTTGAAGTAAGCGCGAGAGCCCACCTTGGCAGGTGGTATCGATGCGCAGGATGTCAACGGCGCCAGTCTCAACAAAAGCTTGCGGGTGATAAAGATGTGTCTCATCATCTCCGCTAGCTAAAGGCGCATTGAGAAGTGAGCGGAGTTTTTTCAATTCCATCAAACTCCCCGAGACAAATGGGTCTTCTACCCATGCAAGGTCGAGACCGCCGACAATCTTCATCGCATCTTCGGCGGTACGACAAGAAAATGCTAGATCCGTTGAAACGGGACAGAGTTTGGTTCCAAGCGCAGCAATAATCCGTTCTCTGGTGAGTTCAGGGGTCATACCTACGGGAAGTTTTACCCCTTGCGCACCTGCAGCTACAGCCGCCTTTACCTCCCAGGCAATATCTTCTGGTCCGCGTGATGGTGGATAACCAATCACTGCCCATTTCGCGATTTTCTTCTCACTCTTGCCGAAAAGAGCAGCGACTGTCTTGCCAGCGCTCTTTGATACAGCTTCATGCGCTGCCAAATCAACGAGTGAGAATCCGCGGAGGGCAGCTCCTGATGAGAGTGGAGCGCTCGCTCGTCGATAAATCACATCCCACGTAGTAACGGGATCTCCGGTAAAAACTTCTTTGTAGAGCGGGGCGATAATCGAATTCACACATTCAGCAACCGGCACGCCGCGATCTAAACCGTATGCATGACCGACGCTCCCATCGGTTAAACGGACCGTGGTCACGCAATAGCCCCGCGCCTTAATCACGTACTCACCTAGTTGCACTGGGCGCGGCAGCGTGAGCGTCACTCGACGAGCTGAGACCTCTGCAATCGCGCTTGTCTCTACTCTCTCCATAGGAGCACTTTTTCGCCCTTGGAGCCCATCCGTCAAATAACCCGAACCTCGCCATCAGGAGGGATTTTGGGACGTTTTCTCGAGTTCGGAGGGTCGCGCCGAGGTGATCTTTTCCGATATTCGCCCACCCCAAACGTTATGAAAAATACATATTAAATCGAGCAAAACGCCTTGATTCACCACCTCAAAACGTGATGGGCTAGGGGCACAAATAAGGCTCCGGAAGGGCCTTAACTTTGAGCTCCATTTCACTTGGCGCCAACTGAGTTAGGAGAAAGTAAATGAAGAAATTCCGTACCCGCATTGCGGCGGTTGCAGCGATGAGCTTCGCGGCAACTTTCGCGGTAGCGGCTCTGCCTTCACAAGCTGAAGATGTCACTCTCAAGCTTGTTATGGCCGCCTATACCGATGACATGGTTGATTACTACGACGGTCTTGCTCAAGACTTCGAGAATGCCAACCCTGGAATCAAGGTTGAGGTTGACGTAGTCGCATGGCC